>JAJYTJ010000225.1 GCA_021793115.1 Actinomycetes bacterium
CCCGAGCGGACGAGCGCCCCGGCGCCCGCCGCCGAGCTGCGCCGCATCACGACGGTGCACCCGCGGTCGTACAACGACGCGCGGACCATCGGAGAGGCGTTCCGCTCCGGCATCCCGGTGATCATCAACCTCACGGACATGGACGACGCGGACGCCAAGCGCCTCGTCGACTTCTCCGCGGGGCTGATCTTCGGCCTGCACGGCGCGATCGAGCGCGTGACCAGCAAGGTGTTCCTGCTCTCGCCCGCGACCGTCGAGGTGTCGGCGCAGGGCGCGACCGCCGAGGCCCCTGCGAAGTCCGGTTTCTACAACCAGAGCTGAGACGTGCAGAGTTAGCGCGTGGTCGTCCTCCAGGTCATCAAACAGGTCCTCAGTCTCGTCGTCGTCCTCTTCCTCATCTTCCTGCTCGCGCGTGCGGTGCTGGACTGGGTCCAGTTCTTCGCGCGGGACTGGCGCCCCAAGGGCGTGTCGCTCGTGGTGGCCGAGGCCGTCTACACCGTGACCGACCCGCCCCTGCGGCTGTTGCGGCGCCTCATCCCGCCGCTGCGGTTGGGCACCGTCGCCATCGACGTCGCGTACATGGCGCTGTTCGCCATCTGCTGGGTGCTGCTCGCGTTCCTCTGACCCCTCGCGGCCCGTCACCCGAGGCCCCGGGGATGTTCCGCGGCCGGTGTGTCGTGGGAGGTCTCCGGGGCCCAATCTCCGCTACGGTGGCCCGATGGCGGTCCCGTGACTGCCGCTGGGCTCGAGCAGCACGACCGACAGAGGTGACGACGATGGCACTGCTGACCGCAGACGACGTCCTGAACAAGAAGTTCCAGTCGACGAAGTTCCGCGAGGGGTACGACCAGGACGAGGTCGACGACTTCCTGGACGAGATCGTCACCACCCTGCGCGAGCTGCAGAACGAGAACGACGACGTCAAGACCAAGCTCGCCGCGGCGGAGCGCCGCATCGCGGAGCTGAGCCGTGACGGGGCCGCCGCCGCGGCAGCCGCGCCGGCACCCGTGAACGTCCCCGAGCCGGAGCCCGAGCCGGCCCCCGTGGTGGTTCCGGCGCCCGCGCCGACGCCGACCTTCGTCGCGCCCGCGCCCGCGCCGCGCAACGAGCCCGAGTCCGCAACCGGGATGCTCGCGCTGGCGCAGAAGCTGCACGACGACTACGTGCGCAGCGGCCAGGAGGAGTCCGACCGGCTCGTCAACGAGGCGCGCGTGCGCGCCTCCCAGATCGTCCGCGAGGCCGAGGAGACGAGCCAGCGCACGCTCATGCAGCTCGAGCAGGAGCGCAGCCTGCTGGAGCGCAAGATCGACGAGCTGCGGGTGTTCGAGCGCGACTACCGGACGCGCCTGAAGAGCTACCTGGAGAACCTGCTGGGCGACCTCGACAACCGTGGCAACGCGCTGCCGCCGCGCGCCGGGCAGGCCCAGGCCGTCGGCGACAACCTCTAGCCCGACCTCGCTCGACACGCAGTCCCCGTCCTCGGGGGCTGCGTGTCGTGTTGTGCGCGGCAGAGCGCGCGATTACAGTCGCGTGACTTCCGAAGGGGGGGTGACCGGCGTGAACGAGGTGCTCAACACGCTCACCGTGAGCGGTGAGTCGAAGGACTTGTCGAAGATGGTCAAGCAGTTCCCTGTCCGTGCCGGGGAGAAGCCGTGGACGGCCAAGGAAGTGACGGCCGTCGCCGACGAGCTGGTGGTGGAGCGAGAGCGGCTCAAGGGTGAGCTGGCCGACGCGGACGCCGATCTGACGGACCTGCTGCGCAACGCCGGCGACGGTGCCGGTGACGACCAGGCAGACTCGGGCGCCTCGGCCCTCGAGCGTGAGCACGAGCTCACCCTGGTGAACAACACGCGCGACCTGCTGCAGCAGACCCAGCACGCGCTCGAGCGCATCGCCGCCGGCACGTTCGGCACGTGCGAGTCGTGCGGCCAGCCCATCGGGAAGGCGCGCCTGCAGGCGTTCCCGCGGGCGACGTTGTGCGTGGAGTGCAAGCAGCGGGAGGAACGGCGCTGAGCCGCCCGTACACTCCTGCGGTGCCCGAGAACCCGATCGACGAGACCGACGACGACGCGACGGGGCCGGTGACGGGCTCGTCGCCGGCCCGACGGCACCACCTCATCCCGCTCGTGGTCGTGCTCACCGTCGTGGTGCTCGGCCTCGACCAACTCGCCAAGTGGCGCGCGCTGGCCACGCTGGTGCCGGGCAAGCGCGTCGACGTGCTCGGGTCGCTGCTCGGGTTCGAGCTCGTGTTCAACCGCGGCGCGGCGCTGTCGATCGCCACCGGCATGACATGGGTGCTGACGCTCATCGCGGCGATCGTCGTGGTGGTCGTCGCGCGCGCGTCGCGCCGGCTGGGCTCGCGGCTCTGGGCGGTCGCGTTCGGGCTGCTCCTCGGCGGCGCACTGGGCAACCTCGTCGACCGGTTCTTCCGGCCGCCGGGGCCGGCGCGCGGCCACGTCGTCGACTTCATCGCCTACTCGAACTGGTTCGTGGGAAACATCGCCGACATCGCGATCGTCGTCGCCGCCGTGCTCGTCGTGCTGCAGACGTTGCGGGGCGTGCCGCTGGACGGCACGCGCGAGCGGCCGGCGGAGCCGACCGAGCCGGCCGAACCGACCGAGCCGGCCGAACCGGCCCAGCCGGGCGAGTCCACCGTGCGGGAGCCGTGACGACCCCGTGACGACGCATCGCACGCTGCCGGTGCCCGACGGGCTCGCTGGCGAGCGCGTCGACGCCGGGCTGGCGCGGATGCTCGGCCTGTCGCGGACGCGCGCGGCCGAGGTGGTCGAGGCCGGGGCGGTGCTGCTCGACGGGCGCGCCGTCGGCAAGTCGGACCGCCTGGTGGCGGGCGGCTGGCTCGAGGTGGAGCTGCCGGATGCGGCGCCCGCGGGCCCGCCCGCCCCGCCCCAGCCGGTGCCGGGGATGACGATCGTGCACGACGACGACGACGTCGTCGTGGTGGACAAGCCCGTGGGCGTGGCCGCGCACCCGTCGCCGGGCTGGACCGGCCCGACCGTGGTGGGGGCGCTCGCGGCGGCGGGATACCGGGTGTCGACGTCCGGGGCGGCGGAGCGCCAGGGGGTGGTGCACCGGCTGGACGTGGGCACCAGCGGGCTCATGGTGGTCGCCAAGACGGAGCGCGCCTACACGGTGCTCAAGCGGGCGTTCAAGGAACGCACGGTCGAGAAGGTGTACCACGCGGTGGTGCAGGGTCACCCCGAGCCGACGACCGGGACGATCGACGCCCCGGTCGGCCGGCACCCGAGCTCCGACTGGAAGTTCGCGGTGGTCGCGAGCGGCAAGCCGGCGGTGACGCACTACGAGGTGGTCGAGATGCTGCCGTCGGCCTCGCTCGTCGAGGTCCACCTCGAGACGGGCCGCACGCACCAGATCCGGGTCCACTTCGCCGCGCTGCGGCACGTGCTCGTCGGCGACCTCACGTACGGCGCCGACCCGGTGCTGGCGGAGCGCCTCGGTCTGTCGCGGCAGTGGCTGCACGCCGTGCGGCTGGCGTTCGAGCACCCCACGGGCGGCGGCTGGGTCGAGTTCGCCAGCCCCTACCCGGAGGACCTGGCGACGGCCCTCGACCGGCTCCGCGAGCCGTACCGCTGACCGGGCCGGGACACGGTGCCGGTCCCGGCGGGAGTGTCCGGGGCGCGACGTAGGATCGCCCGCATGGCAGCGCGGGACGGT
The DNA here is from genome assembly GCA_021793115.1 of Actinomycetes bacterium. Next base: position 3,694 of record JAJYTJ010000225.1, read on the forward strand.
TCCGACTTCGTCCACCTGCACGTGCACACCGAGTACTCGATGCTCGACGGCGCCGCCAAGATCGGCGACCTCGTCGCCGAGGTGGCGCGGCACGGTCAGACCGCGGTGGCCATGACCGACCACGGCTACCTGTTCGGCGCGTTCGAGTTCTGGAGCAAGGCCCGGGCGGCGGGCCTCAAGCCGATCATCGGCCTCGAGGCGTACGTCACGCCCGGGACCAGCCGCTTCGACCGGACGCTCGTGCGCTGGGGCGACGAGAGCCAGCGGAACGACGACGTCTCGGCGCGCGGCGCGTACACGCACCTGACCCTGTGGGCACGGGACAACGAGGGGCTCCACAACCTCTTCCGGCTCGGGTCGCTGGCGTCGCTCGAGGGCCAGATGGGCAAGTGGCCGCGGATGGACCTCGACCTGCTCCAGCGGTACAGCGGCGGGCTGTCGGCCGGCACGGCCTGCCCGTCGGGAGAGGTGCAGACCCGGCTTCGCCTGGGGCAGCGCGACCAGGCGGTGCGTGCCCTCGGCGAGCTGCAGGACGTGTTCGGCAAGGAGAACGTCTACGTCGAGCTGATGGACCACGGCGCCGAGATCGAGACCCGCGTCGCCAAGGACCTCATCCTGCTCGCCCGGGATCTGGGTGCGCCGCTGCTGGCCACCAACGACTCGCACTACGTGCGGCCCGAGAACCACAGCTCGCACGACGCGCTGCTGTGCATCAACTCGGGGTCCACGCTGGCTGACCCCGACCGGTTCCGGTTCGACGGCGACGGCTACCACGTGCGGTCGAGCGAGGACATGCGGCGGCTGTTCGCCGAGGTGCCCGAGGCCTGCGACGCGACGCTGCGCCTCGCGGAGCAGTGCGACGTCAGCTTCGACACCAAGGCGAACTACATGCCGCGGTTCCCGTGCCCGCCCGGCGAGGACGAGACGAGCTGGTTCGTCAAGGAGGTGGAGCGCGGCCTGCACGCGCGCTACCCGCAGGGGGTGCCCGACGAGGCCCGGCGGCAGGCGGAGTACGAGACCGGCGTCATCACGCAGATGGGGTTCCCGGGGTACTTCCTCGTCGTGGCCGACTTCATCAACTGGGCGAAGGACAACGGCATCCGGGTGGGACCCGGTCGCGGCTCCGGCGCGGGCTCGATCGCCGCGTACGCGATGCGGATCACGGACCTCGACCCGCTGCAGCACGGCCTGATCTTCGAGCGGTTCCTCAACCCCGAGCGCATCTCGATGCCCGACATCGACGTCGACTTCGACGACCGCCGCCGGGGCGACGTCATCCGGTACGTCACCGAGAAGTACGGCGAGGACCGGGTCGCGCAGATCGTCACCTACGGCACCATCAAG
>JAJYTJ010000226.1 GCA_021793115.1 Actinomycetes bacterium
AGCGAACGAGGACCACCATGGGCTCCGTCATCAAGAAGCGCCGCAAGCGGATGGCCAAGAAGAAGCACCGCAAGCTGCTGCGCAAGACGCGTCACCAGCGTCGTAACAAGAAGTGACGCCGGCCGCCTCAGGCGGCACGGACATCGAGGGCCCGGTCGGTTGCGACCGGGCCCTCGTCGTTCTTGGGCGCGGCGCGGGACGTCGACGGTGCTGATCCGCGCGACGTGCCGGGCGTGACCGGAGAGAGAGCGGCGCGAGCCGGTGGCGGGCCGACGACGAACCGGGCCGGGCGGTGAACCCTCCACAGCCCTTGGTCCCGGAGCCTCATCCACAGGCGTTTGTGCAGGTCAGGGCGCATATCGGGTTGCGTCCGGCCCGGGACTCGAGTAGTCTTCGAACAAAGGTTCGATGATGAGGATCGGGGGTGGGCGACGATGCCGATGGCCTCGTCCGGCACGCCCGATGCCACGGCGGCACGACCTGCGGCCTTCGTCGCGCTGGATGCGGCGACCCGGGCGGTGCTCGACGCGGTGGGGGAGGCAGCCGAGTGGAGCGCCCCGACGCGGGCCGGTGTGCTCGCCTGGGTGGCGAAGCACCGGGACCAGATGGCCGTGCTGGAGGGCCGTGTGCTGACGGCGGAACAGCAGGCGGGGACGTGGGCGCTCAAGGGTGACCGGGACCTCGCGGGGTTCGTCGGGCGCGTGTCGCACGCTGGGCGCACGGTCGGCTTCGCCGCGGTCGACCAGGCAGCGACGCTGCAGGCGCTCCCCGCCGTGGCCGAGGCGCTGACAGACGGCCCCGTGACCGCGACGCACGTCGCGCAGATCACGCGCGTGACCGCGACGTCATCCAGGCTCGCCGCCGAGCTGGCCACCGGTGCCGGGCAGGCGCGCGTGGTGGAGCTGGCGCGACGCTTCGACGCGGCGGAGTTCGGCAAGCAGCTGCGGGTGATGGCGGCGGAGCTGGACCCGCGTGCGCTGCAGCGGTCGCACGACGAGCAGCGGGCGAATCGGTTCCTGACCATCTCCCACACGCCGTGCGGCGCGCTCGTCAAGGCGCAGCTCGACAGCGTGGCGGGGTACGAGCTGAGCCGTGCGATCGGTGCGCTGAACCCGCGTCCGGCCAAGGATGACGACCGGGACGCGGGTCAGCGTCGTGCCGATGCGCTCATGGCGATGGTGCGCCGCACGCTGTCGGACGACGCGACCACCCCCGGAGCGATGGCGCCTGTGCAGGCGATCGTGACGATGACGCAGGAGACATGGGCTGCGCTGCGTGCCGCCCGTGGAGCGGCGGGCTCGGGCGCGAGTGTGGGCTCGGCAGGTGGTGCGTCGGATCGGGCCACGAGAGTGCGCTCGGTCGACGACGCGCCGGGCGCCGTGTCTGCGCGGGGCGTGGCGGCGATGGCCAGCGGGAGTCCGGCCGGGTCGGGACCGTCCAGGGGCGCGGCGGAGGACGTCGTCGCGGTGATGGCTGGTGTCGCGCCGGTGGTCGACGAGGGAGGACGGGCCTGGCCGGCTTCGGAGATCGCGCAGGCGCTGTGCGGCTGCGCGCTGACCCGGGCGGTGGTCGATGCCGAGGGGCTCGCGCTCGACGTCGGGCGGGGCGAGCGGCTGTTCGGCCGCCGACACTGGCTGGCGCTCCTCGCGAGCGGCGTGACCGGTTGCGTGTGGCCGGACTGCGCGATGCCGCTGCGGAACACCGAGCTGCACCACCTGTCGTGGTGGGACCGCGACAGCGGGCGAACCGACCTGGCCAACTGTGGCCCCTACTGTCGCTTCCACCACGACTGGATCCACCGCCACGACATCGCGGTGACGCGACTGGCCGACGGAAGGTTCGAGCACCACGACCGCCACGGCCGGCTCGTCGGGATCGGCGGACCGCCGGCCGGCGGGCGAACGGCGACGGTCGCGCGGGCCGCCATGCGTGTCCGGCCTCCGGCACCGGAACCCCCTGTCGAGCTCGGCGGGTCGGCGGCCGTAGGCTTCGCGGCGGACCGTGGCGCGCTCGAGCAGCCGGCACTGTGGGGACCGACCGAAGCGTCGCCGGAGCCGCTCTGTCGAACGGGGTGAGCGCCACTGCTTCCCGGTGGGTGGGCCGGCGCCCTGATGTGCCACGGCGGCGTGCCCAGGAACTGCGCGGTCGAGGATCGTGTCGACGTCGCAGTGGCGCACGCGCGGCGGGTGCGCGGCGGGTCAGTCGCGCGTGGTGAACTCCTGCACCGGCCAGCCGGCGCGCTCGGCATGTCGCCGCAGCCGGCGGTCGGGGTTGATCGCCATGGGGTTGCCGACGAGGGACAGGATCGGCACGTCGTGCGTCGAGTCGCCGTAGGCGTACGACGCGCTGAGGTCGATCCCCTCGCGCTCGGCCAGGACGGTGACCGCATCCGCCTTGGCGGTGCCGTGCAGCAGGTCGCCGCACAACCGTCCGGTGTACCGGCCGTCCTGCTGCTCGACGATGGTGCCGAGCGCGCCCGCGGCGCCGAGCTTGCGGGCGATGATCTCCCCGACCTCACGCGGGCCCGCGGTGACGAGCCACACGCAGTGACCGGCGGCGCGATGGGCGTCGAGCAGGCGGCGGGCGCCGGGGTAGATCCGCAGCGTCATCACCTCGTCGTACACGTCCTCCGCGATCAGGCCCATCTCGGCGACCGAGTGGCCCCGGACGATGGCCAGCGCCGTGGCGCGGACCTCGTCCATCTGTCGCCGGTTCTCGCCGAACGTCCGGTAGCGGATCTGGTGCGCCCCGAACATCAGGATGTCGGGCAGCCGCAGCAGCCCTCGGCGGTACAGGCCGACGGCCAGGTGGTAGGCGCTCGCGCCCCGGATCAACGTGTTGTCGACGTCGAAGAACGCGCCGATCCGAGGCTCCGGACCGGTCACCTCGGACCGGTCGGGGCGCGCGAACACGTCGCCACTGTAGCGAGGCTGGATGAGAGGCCCGTCAGCGGGGCGGCGACCGTGGGGGACGTGACGTGGCCTGGCGGCGCGGGTCCGGCCCGTCGCTGGGGCCGGCCACCCCTCGCTGTGCGCCCGAGACGGCTGCCCTGCAGGTCCGGCCCGTCGCCGGGGGTGGCTACCGTGTGGACGTGACCGCAGCGCCAGATCCCCGCGTCGTCCTCTACGCCCGGTCCGGCTGCCATCTGTGCGACGAGGCGCGGGTCGTCGTGGCGCGGGTGTGCCAGGAGGCGGCCGTGCCGTGGGTGGAGGTGGACGTCGACGTCCCGGCGGAGCCGGGCGGTGCCCACCTCGTCGCGACGTACGGCGAGCGCGTCCCGGTGGTCGTGGTGGACGGCGTCGACGTGGCCCAGTGGCAGGTCCGCGAGCCTGTGCTGCGCGCCGCGCTCGCCTCGGGACCCGCGCGCCCCGTACCGTGGGACCAGGGCGGACGGTGACCGACGCCCGGGAAAGGGGTATCACGTGACGACCGCAGGTGCGGACGGCGCACGGGAGCGCCTACCGCGGGCATCGGTCGCGCGGCTGCCTGCCTATCTCCTCGCGCTCGACGGCCTGTGGTCGGAGGGCACCCAGCTGACGTCGTCGCACGAGCTCGCCGCGCGCTCCGGGGTCAGCCCGGAGCAGCTGCGCAAGGACCTGTCGTTCCTCGGCTCGTACGGCCGGCGTGGCGTGGGGTACGACGTGGCACAGCTGCGCGGGCACATCGGCGCGGTGCTCGGCCTCGAGGAGCCGAACCGTGTGGTCATCGTCGGTGTCGGGCACCTCGGGCACGCGCTGGCGGCGTACGGCGGCTTCGCCGAGCGCGGCTTCTCGATCGTCGGCCTGGTGGACGACGACCCCGCGGTCGTCGGCACCACCGTCGCCGGCCTGGTGGTGCGCCCGGTGGCGGAGCTGGCGGACGTGGTCGCGGTCGTCGGCGCCACGATCGGCGTCATCGCCACGCCCGCGTCGGTCGCCCAGCAGGTGGCCGACGCGCTCGCCGCGGCGGGCGTGCACGGCATCCTGACGTTCGCGCCGCAGACGTTGCAGGCGCCCGACGGTGTGCAGGTGCGTGCGGTCGACCTCGCCTCGGAGCTCCAGCTGCTGGCGTTCCACGGCCGGCACCGCGAGCACACGAAGGCCTGACGGCGCCCTAGGCTCCCGCGCGTGGGCCACTACGCGTCGTTCCTGGTGTTCGCGCTCGCGCTGGCGCTCGTCCCGGGCCCGGACATGCTGCTGACGCTGCGCGCCACCGTGGTCGGAGGGCGCCGGCGCGGGCTGTGGACGTTGCTCGGCATCTCGGTCGCCAACGTGGTGCAGGGCGTCCTGGCCGGATCGGGGCTCGGCGCGGTGATCCACGCCTCGCAGCCGGCCTTCGCGGTGATCCGCTGGGCCGGTGTGGCCTACCTGGGCTATCTGGGCGTGCGGGCGCTGCGCGGCGCGCTGCGGGACGACGAACCGGCGCTCGCCCTCGGGACCGCGGCGGATCCCGGGCGGCGCTGGGCCGCGGTGCGGACGGGTTTCCTCTGCAACATCACCAACCCCAAGGTGCTCGCGTTCAACCTCGCGGTGCTGCCGCAGTTCGTCGGGCCGCACGCCGCGGTGCCGCTGCTGGTGCTCTACGCCCTCACGCTCACCGGGGTCGGCGTGACGGTGCTGGTCGTCGTGGTGCTGGCGGCCGGTGCGGCGCGGCGCGTGCTGACGTCGCGGCGGGTGCGCCGCCGGGTCGAGGGCGCCGCGGGGCTGGCGTTCCTGGGGTTCGCCACCGGCCTGGCGGCGGAGCACTGACGACGACGGCCCGGTCCCGACGAGGGGACCGGGCCGTCGGGCGGAGGGTCTCAGGCCTGCTTGACCGCGGCGACGTCGAGGTTGATGACGATCTTGTCCGACACCAGCACGCCGCCGGCCTCGAGCGCGACGTTCCAGGTGAGGTTGAAGTCCTTGCGGGACACCGTGAGGGTCGCCTCGGCGCCGGCGCGCGTGCCGCCCCACGGGTCGACGACGACGCCGTTGAACTCGGTGGCGAGGTCCACGCGCTGAGTGACGCCGTTGATGGTGAGG
>JAJYTJ010000227.1 GCA_021793115.1 Actinomycetes bacterium
CGGGCGTCAGCATGTACTGGAGCAGGTCGAGGATCGCGGCCACCTTGTCGGCGCTCTGGCCCTTGGGGATCACGGCGTAGTGCGCGTCGGTGACCCACGTGAAGTTGTCGAACGCGGCGGCCTCGAGGGTCTTGGGCTCCTGGCCGAGCGCGCGCGGGTTGATGTCCCACCCGGTGGTAGTCGGCACCATGGCCCACGTCCCGTCAGCCATGTTGGAGATGACCTGTCCGGTGCCGGTCGGGTACGACGAGATCGTGGAGCCGAGCTCCTTGAGGTAGGCCCATGTCTTGTCCCAGCCCTTGACCGGGTCCGTCGGGTCCTTGTCGCCGAGGATGTACGGCAGACCCATGAGGAACGTGCGGCCCGGGCCGGAGTTCGCCGGACGGGCATACCCGAACTTGCCAGGATGTGCCTTGGCCCAGGTGAGCAGCTCCTCGGGCGTCTTCGGCACGGTGGTGACGACGGCGGGGTCGTACTGCAGCAGCGGGCCCGAGGGGTAGTAGGTCGTGACCACGCCGTAGCCCTGTGCCAGGGCCTCCATCTTGGCGGCCGGGTCCAGGTAGTTGTTCATGTTGGTCAGTCGTGCCGCGTAGTCGGTGGCGATCGGCATCCACAGGTTCTGGCCGATCCCGGCGGACAGCCCGTCGGTCCCGGTCATCACCAGGTCGACCTTGAGGTTGTGGCTGTCCACCTGGGGCTTGATCGTCCCGACGAGGTCGGGCGCTCCGGCGCTCTCCCACTTCACCGACGAGATGATGTCGGGGTGCGCCTTGACGAACGCATCGACCATCGGGCCGGTGAGCTTCTGGTTGCCGGCGACGTCGAGGATGTCGAGCGTCACCGGGGCGGACGGCTTGGCTGGCACACCACCCGGCGTGCCGGCGTCGCTCGCCGTGGCTTGCGCGCCGGTCGCGGCCTTGGGTGCTGCGCACGCCGTCAGTGCGAGCCCGAGCACCACGAGGGCTGTGCCCAGGCGGGCGGACGTGTGACTTCTCATGGACAGCCTTCTTTCTGACTGGACCGGACCTCGTTGCCCGGGTTGCTGTCGGGTGAAGCGGTGTCGCAGGAAGAGCTAGGCGGGCTGGGCTGCCGTGCGCAGCCTGGCGTGGACGTTGTAGGGAGCGGTGGACTCGCGCACGACGAGCTGGAACGACAGGTCCTGGTGGTGCGTCGGCGGCACGTCGGGACGTCGGAGCAGGGCGACGAGCATGTCCGCGCCCGCCCGGCCGCAGTTCACCTGGGGGATCCCCGCGCTGGTCAGGGCGGGCGAGCTGAGTGCTGACATCGGGATGTTGTCCACGCCGACCACCGAGATGTCCTCCGGCACCAGCACCCCGCGCTGCTTCAGGCGGTCCAGCAGGCCGAACGCGACCAGGTCGTTGTACGCCAGTGCGGCGCTCGCGCCGGAGGCGATGAGCAGGTCGCCGGCGGCGATCCCGCCGGCGACGTACGGCTGGAAGGAGCCCAGGTCGAGCAGCTCGGTGTCGGGGTACTGCGCGGCGATGGTCTGGGCAGCCGTCAACCGCTCACGGCTGGACCAGGAGGTCGCGGGACCGCCGACGTAGGCGATCGTGCGATGCCCGAGGGCGCGCAGGTGCTCGAGGGCCAGCCGGACGCCACCCATGTTGTCGATGAGGACGGCGGGGAGCGATCCGCACTGCCGGTTGACGAGCACCAGGGGAGCGAGCTGCGCCAGGTCGGTCAGCGCATCGTCCGGCGAACGCGGCGAGCAGAGCAGCAGGCCGTCGACCTGTCGCGCCATCTCGCGGATGAGGTCCGCCTCCTGCGACGGGTCCTCGTCCGAGTCGGCGATCATCACGCCGTAGCCGGCGGCGCGGGCCCGTGCCTGGGCGCCCTTGGTGATGGCGGAGAAGAACGGGTTCTCCAGGTCCGGGACGATGAGCCCGATCGTGCTGGTGCGCCCCGTCGTCAGGCCGCGTGCCGCGGGGTTCGGGTGGTACCCCATGGCGCGCGCGGTCTCGAGAACCTTCGCGAGGGTCTCCGGCGCCAGGTCGTCGGGACGCGTGAGAGCACGTGACACCGTCGACACGGAGACGCCGGCAACCTTCGCGACATCCCGCGCACTGACCGCCACGTGACACCTCCGTTGGTGTTGTCGTTCCAGGCTGCGACGAGTATGCAGGCGGTTGCAGCAGCGTGTCAAGCACTTGCGGGTACCGGATCCGCAGGCGATTCGCAGGCGTCGCGTGCGGATACGAAAGGCCAGGTCAGCGTGCTACGGCGGATCGAGTACAGGGGCTCTTCCGGCACATCGAGAGTCCTGCAACACACTCATACGGTTGCACTACGAGGAGCCAGCGGGGTCTGCCGCGGCGCGCCGCGCTCAGGCCCTGGGTGGGGGCGCACGCCGCGGCCGCGGGCGGCTCGGGCCGGCGTGCGCATCGGCGGGAGCGCCGATACCGCGGGCGCGTCGCGCACCGTGGTGACCGGGCTTCGTCCGTCCCTGCGGGCACGGCCACGCCTGCCCGGCGTGGCCGTGCTGCGCGGCCTCAGTACCGGTAGGCGTCCCAGACGCCGAGGAGGTACTGGGTGCCCAGCGCCCGGTCGTACAAGCCGTACCCCGGGCGCGGCCGGTTGGTGGTGCTCTCATCCCACAGGTGGCGGCCGTGGTCGGGCCGGACGTAGCCGGTGTACCCGGCCTCCGCGTACGCCTTCATGATGCCGACGGTGTCGACGGACCCCTCGGACGCCCGGTGCCCCACCTCGACGAAGTCGCCGTTCGGGAACCGCTTGATGTTGCGCACGTGCGTGAAGTGGATGCGGTCCATGAAGGTGCGCACCGCGTCGACCGCGTCGTTGCCGGCTCGGGACGAGAAGCTGCCGAGGCACAACGTGAGCCCGTGGTACACGCTGTCGTGCAGCGAGAGCACGGTGGCCAGATCCTGCTTCGTCGAGACCACGCGAGGCCAGCCGAAGAGGTCGAACGCCGGGTCGTCGGGGTGGACGGCCAGCTTGATGTCGTAGCGTTCGCAGGTCGGGATCACCGCGTCCAGGAAGTACCGATAGCTGCGATACATGTCGTCGTGCGTCACGCCGGCGTAGGCGGCGTTGAGCTCCGCGAAGTGGGCCAGCCGCTCGGGCTCCCACCCGGGCAGCGTCAACCGCCCCGAGCCGGCGGCCATGTCGGCGATGAGCTTCTCGGGCGTCAGCTGCTCGACCACTGCCTGCTCGAAGAACAGGGCGGTCGAGCCATCGGGCAGGGGATGGAACAGGTCCGTGCGCAGCCAGTCGAAGACGGGCATGAAGTTGTAGCAGACCACCTTGACGCCGGCCCTTCCGAGCCGGGCCAGCGTGGTGACGTAGTTCTCGATCGCCTCGTCGCGCGACATGCCCAGGACGGTCCGGCCGAGCTTGATGGACTCGTGGACGTTGACGGACTCGACCACCTCGGCGTCGAGCGTCTTGGTGATGCCGACCGTGCGATGCGCGGCTGTCAGCTGCGTGATGGTCGCGATCTCGGCGGCGATCTCCGCCTCCTCCCAGACCTCGCCGGCCTGCTTGCGGTGCAGCGACCACACGATCGTCTCGACGCCGGGGATCTGGCGGATCTGGTCCAGCGACACCGTGTCGTTGCCCTCGCCGTACCAGCGGAAACCCATCTTCATGGCGGACCTCCTTGCAGCTCAGCGGTCGACGCGGGCGTTGCCGCCGCCGGCCAGGGCGAGGATCTCGGCTCTCGTGGCCGTGGAGGTGTCGCCGGGGGTGGTCATGGCGAGGGCGCCGTGCGCGGCGCCCCACTGGACGGCGACGTCGAGCGGCTGACCCTCGAGGAGGGCGCCGATCAGGCCGGATGCGAAGGAGTCGCCGCCGCCGACGCGGTCGAGGATCTCCAGGTCGGGCCGCTGGGTGGCGTGGACCAGGCCGGTGTCGCGCGACCACGCGATCGCGCCCCAGTCGTTGCGGGTCGCCGAGCGGACGGTGCGGAGCGTGGTGGCGATGACCTGGAGGTTGGGGTAGTCGGCGGCGACCTCGTCGATCATGGCGGCGTAGGCGGCGGTGTCCAGGTGGGACAGCATGGCGTCCTGGCCGGGGACGGTGAAGCCGAGAGCCGCCGTGAAGTCCTCCTCGTTGCCGATCATGACGTCGACGTAGCGTGCGACGGCCTGGTTGACCTGCTGGGCGCGGGGTCGTCCGCCGATGGCCCGCCAGAGGCTGGGCCGGTAGTTGAGGTCGTAGGAGACGACGGCGCCGTGGTGGTGTGCCGCCTGGACCGCGGCGAGCGTGGTGGCGGCCGCGGTGTCGGACAGGGCGGCATAGATGCCGCCGGTGTGCAGCCACCGCACGCCGAGGTCGCCGAACAGGTGGTCGAAGTCGACCTCGTCGGCGGTCAGCTGGCTCGCGGCGGTGTGACCGCGGTCCGACACGCCCAGCGCGCCGCGGACCCCGAAGCCGCGTTCGGTGAAGTTCAGTCCGTTCCGCACGGCGCGCCCGACCCCGTCGTAGGGCTTCCACGTGATGAGACTGGTGTCCAGGCCGCCGGTGAGGATGAAGTCCTCGACGAGACGGCCGACCTCGTTGTCGGCCAGGGCGGTGACGACGGCGGTGCGGTAGCCGAAGGCCCGCCGCAGGCCGCGGGCCACGTTGTACTCCCCACCGCCCTCCCACGCGGTGAACTGGCGGGCGGTGCGGATGCGGCCCGGACCCGGGTCCAGCCGCAGCATCACCTCTCCCAGGGCCACCGCGTCGTAACGGCAGGACTCGGCAGGGCGGATCGGCAGCACGGACATCGACACCTCCAGGACGAGAGCGGCGGTTTCAGCTGGTGGCCGGGCGCGCCGCGCGGGCGCTGGCCACGGCGGAGGAGATGAGGTCGACCAGGGCCGCCCGGTCGCCGGCGGCCACCCGGTCGGCCGGCACCATCCACGAGCCACCGACAGCCGCGACGGACGGCACGGCCAGGTACTGGCCCAGGTTCGCCGGGCTGACGCCGCCGGTCGGCACGAACCGCACCCCGCCGAACGGTGCCGCCAACGC
>JAJYTJ010000038.1 GCA_021793115.1 Actinomycetes bacterium
TCGAGCCGTCGGCGCGCGTGCTGAACCACTGCGGGTGCTCGCGCACCCACGGGTGGTCCGGCGAGCACTGCAGGGCCAGGTCGAGCGCCACCTCGAGCCCCAGGTCACGCGCGCGGGCGACGAACCAGTCGAAGTCGTCGAACGTGCCCAGCCCGGGCTCGATCGCGTCGTGGCCGCCCGCGGGCGAGCCGATCGCGTACGGCGAGCCGGGGTCGCCGGGCGCGGCCTCGAGCGCGTTGTTGCGGCCCTTGCGGAACGTTGTGCCGATGGGGTGGACCGGCGTGAGGTAGACGACGTCGAACCCCATCGCGGCGATGCGCGGCAGCTCCTCGGCGGCGGACCGCAGCGTGCCGGACACCCACTCACCGGTGGCCGGGTCGCGGTGCGCGCCGTGCGAGCGGGGGAACATCTCGTACCACGCGCCGGCGAGCGCGAGCGGGCGGTCGACGGTGAGCGGGTAGTCGCGCGACGGCGAGACGAGGTCGCGCAGCGGCGTGCGGGCCAGGGCCGCGACCACGTCGGCGGCCAGGCCGGTGGCGAGCCGGTCCTCCGGCGGACGGCGCTCGTCGGCCAGCCCGGCGGCGGCCGCCCGCAGCGTCGCGGCGTCGGCGGCCGGCACCTCGCGGCGATCGGCCGCGCGCGTGAGCAGCCGGGCGCCCTCGGTGAGCACGAGCGCCACGTCGACCCCCGCGTGGACCTTGAGGGGCGCGTCGTGCGACCACGTGCCGTACGGGTCGCTCCAGCCCTCGACGCGGAAGTGCCAGGCGCCCGTCGCGTCGGGCACCACCCAACCCTCGTAGCGGTCCAGGCCCGGGGCGACCTCCACCATGCGCACGCGCTGGTGCACCGTGCCGTCGGGGCGCACGAGCACGGCGCTGGCGCCGAACGCGTCGTGCCCCTCGCGGAACACCGTGGCGCGCACGGGAATCGCCTCGCCCACGGTCGCCTTCGCGGGGAACACCCCGCCCTCGGCGACCGGGTACACGTCGAGCACGGGGATGCGGCCGATCCGCGCGGGCGCGGCAGGGGTGCGCGCCGTCACGCGGGTGGCCGTGGGCCCGCCGGGGGCCGACGAGCGCTGGGACTGGGTCGCCACAGGTGCGAACCTATCCGGCGCCCGGCGCGCGAGTCATCTGCAACGCCTGTGCGCCCGCACACCTCAGCAGGCCAGCGCGCGGCCGGTGGTGCGGCCCGGGAACAGGCAGCCGCCGAGGAACGTGCCCTCCAGGGCGCGGTGGCCGTGCACGCCGCCGCCGAAGCCGGCCGCCTCGCCCGCCGCCCACAGCCCCGGCAGCGGCGAGCCGTCCGGCCGCAGCACCCGGCCGGAGGTGTCCGTGAGCAGGCCGTCCAGCGTCTTGCGCGTGAGCACCGAGAGCCGGACCGCGTAGAGCGGGCCGTGCGCCGGGTCCAGGAGGCGGAGCGGAGAACGCCTGGCCACCCGGGCTGCGCCGGTTCTCCTGGTCGAGCAGCAGCACGCGCCGCCGGGCCGCCTGAGCTCGGCGGTCGCCTCCAGCGCGCGCCCGTCGCCGACGACCACGACGGCGTAGCGGTCCGGCATGCCGGGAGGTTAACCGCCCCCGCGCGGCACGTACACGCGCAGGCTGAGCGGCTCGAGCGTGACCACGTCGTCCGGCGCGGGGTGCAGGCCGCCGTGGATGGCGGAGTCGTGCGCGTCGTCGGGGTGGTCCCACACGGAGTCCCACGCCAGCTCCCACGCGTCCGCGGCGGTGGCGAGATGGACGTCGACGGGGTTGAGCGCGCCGTTGACCACGAGCAGCACGGCGTCGCCGTCCGTCGTCGCGCGCGCCATCTGGAACGTCCGCAGCGACGCGTCGTGCCAGCGCCCGTGGTCGAACTCCGTGCCCTCCGGGGTGTACCAGGCGAGGTCGGGCGCACCGCCGTCGACCGCCGGGCGTCCCGTGTAGAACGACATCGTCCGCAGCGCGGGGTGCGAGCGCCGCAGGCCGACGAGGAAGCGCGCGGTCGCCAGCAGGTCGTGCCGCCAGTCGGTGACGTCCCAGGACACCCACGAGTCCTCGTCGTCCTGGCAGTAGGCGTTGTTGTTGCCCGCCTGCGTGCGGCCCAGCTCGTCGCCCGCCGTGATCATCGGCGTCCCGGCGGCCAGCACGAGCGTGGCGAAGAGGTTGCGCGTGGACCGCCGCCGCAGCGGCAGCAGGTCGGCGGCGGGGGAGTCGGTGCGCACCGGCCCCTCCGCGCCGTGGTTCCACGAGCGGTTGTCGTCCGAGCCGTCGCGGTTCTGCTCGCCGTTGGCGAAGTTGTGCTTGTGGTCGTAGGCCACGAGGTCGGCCATGGTGAAGCCGTCGTGCGCCGTGACGAAGTTGATCGACGCGGTGGGGCTGCGCATGAGGGGCGGCGTGCCGTGCCCGAAGAGGTCGACCGAGCCGGACAGGCGCGTGGCGAGGTCGCGCACGCGGTGGCCCGGCAGGCCGTGCGCGGCCCGGCCGGGGTCGGCCAGCCAGAACGAGCGGACGGCGTTGCGGAACCGGTCGTTCCACTCCGCGAACGGCGGCGGGAACTGCCCGGTGCGCCATCCCCCCGGGCCGATGTCCCACGGCTCGGCGACGAGCTTGAGACCGTGCAGCGCGGGGTCCTGACCGGCGGCGACGAGCAGGGGGTGGTCCGGCGAGAAGCCCTGGTGGCCCCGGCCGAGCGTCACCGCGAGGTCGAACCGGAAGCCGTCGACGCCCACGGTCTGCGCCCAGTAGCGCAGCGAGTCCAGCGCGAGCCGCACCACCTCCGGCCGGCGGAAGTCGAGCGCCGCCCCCGTCCCCGTGACGTCGACGAGGGAGGCGGGGATGTTGCCGTCGTGCAGGTAGTACATCGCGTTGTCCAGGCCGCGCCAGGACACGTGCTGGCCCGTCAGGCCGCCCTCGCACGTGTGGTTGTACACGACGTCGAGGAGCACCTCCAGGCCGGCCTCGTGCAGCTGGTGCACCGCGGCCCGCAGCTCGTCGAGCACGGCGGCCGGTCCCGCGGCGCGCGCGGCCGCCGTCGCGTAGGCCGCGTGCGGCGCGAAGTAGCCGAGCGTGCTGTAGCCCCAGTAGTTCGTCAGGCCCTTGGCCACCAGGTGCGGCTCGGTGGCGAACGCGTGGATGGGCAGCAGCTCGACGGCGGTGACGCCCAGGCGCTGCAAGTAGCCGACCACCGCGGGGTGCGCCAGCCCGAGGTAGGTGCCCCGCAGCTCGGGCGGCACGTCGGGGTGCAGGTGGGTGAGCCCCTTGACGTGGGCCTCGTAGACCACGGTGTCGCGCCACGGGGTCCACGGCCGGTTGGCCGCCGGGTCCGGCCCGGGCAGGCGGCGCGTGTCGACGACCACGCCGTGCGGGACGTCGCCCGCCGAGTCGCGCGGGTCGGGTGCGCCGAACGGGTCGCCGGCCAGGTCGTCGTCCACGACGTGCCCGTAGGTGGTGGGCCCGTAGCGCAGCGCGCCGACGAGCCCGCGCGCGTACGGGTCGACGAGGAGCTTGGCGGGGTTGTAGCGCAGCCCGTAGGCCGGCTCCCAGGGCCCGTGCGCACGGAAGCCGTAGCGCTGGCCGGCGCGGACGCCGGGCACCCGGGCCCAGAAGACGCCCAGGCGGGGGCCCTCCAGCGGCACACGGCGCTCGCCGTCGTCGTCCAGCAGGCACAGCTCGACCGCCTCGGCGTGCGGTGCGAGCACCGCCACCTCGACGCCCTCGTCCGTCACGTGCACACCCAGGCGGGGCGGGCGGGGGCGGGGGGACGTCACGTGACCATTGTGCGGGGAGCCGGGACCAAGGTCGGGCACGCGCGCGGTGCCGGGTAACGTTCCCTGCCGTGAAGATCGTGGTCGCCGTGAAGCACGTGCCGGACATCCAGGCGGACCGCAGCCTCGGCCACGACGGTCGGCTGGCGCGCGACGGCGGGGACGGCACGCTCAACGAGGTCGACGAGAACGCCGTCGAGGCCGCGCTCGTCGTCGCCGAGGCCGCGGGCGACGCCGAGGTGATCGCCCTGACCATGGGCCCGGACGACGCGGTGGACGCCGCGCGCCGTGCGCTTCAGATGGGTGCCGACCGCGCCGTCCACGTGCTCGACGACGCCGCCGCCGGGTCGGACGCGCTCGGCACCGCGCGCGTGCTCGCGGCCGCCGTGCGGCGCCTCGCGCAGGACGGGCCGGTCGACCTCGTCGTCACCGGGATGGCCGCCACGGACGGGCTGACGTCGCTGGTGCCGGCCGCGCTCGCGGCCGAGCTGGGCCTGGTGTCCCTCACGCTCGCCGTCGACGTGGCGGTCGAGGGCGGCGCCGTCACCGTGCGGCGGGAGCTGGACCACGCCGACGAGACCCTGCGCACCGCGCTGCCGGCGCTCGTCTCCGTCTCCGACCGCGCCAACGAGGCGCGCTACCCGAACTTCGCCGGCATCATGGCGGCCCGCAAGAAGCCCGTGACGGTGTGGTCGCTGGCGGACCTCGGCCTCTCGCCCGACGAGGTGGGCTCGGCGGGCGCCCGCACGCGGATCCTGTCCGCCGCGCCGCGGCCGGCCCGCGAGGACCGCGTCCTCATCACCGACACGGGCGACGCCGGTGCGCGCCTCGCCGCCTACCTCGTCGAGCACAAGCTCGCCTGACCGGAGGACCACCATGACCGTCCTGGTGCTGCTCGACCACGCCGACTCCGGCGAGCTGCGTGCCACCGCGCCCGAGCTCGTCGCCCTCGCCCACGCGCTGGGCGACCCCGTCGAGGGCGTCTGGGTGGGCGCCGCTCCGCTGCCCGCGCAGCTGCCGTCGGGGCTCGCCCGGGTGCACCGCGCCGCGGTGGCCCACGACGAGCACGTCGCCGCCGTCGTCTCCGAGGCGGTGGCCGCCGTGGTGGACGCCACCGACGCGTCCGTGGTGCTGCTCGCCTCGACGTTCGAGAACAAGGACGTCGCCGCCCGGCTCGGGGCGCTGCACGGCGCGGGCGTCGTCACCGATGCGGACGCCGTCGATCTCGAGTTCGGGCACGTCGTCGCCCGCAAGAGCGTGCTCGCGGGCACCTGGACCACGCGCGTCGAGGTGGTCGCACCCCTGGCCGTGGTGCTGGTCAAGGCCGGGGCGGCGGAGGCGGCGGCGCCGGCCGGCGCGCCCGAGGTCGTCGAGCACGCCGTCGCGCCGTCGTACGTCGGCGGGCTCGTCGAGGTCGTCGAGCGCACCGAGCGGGCGGGCACGGGGCGCCCGGACCTCGCGAGCGCGCAGACCGTGATCGTCGGCGGCCGGGGCACCGAGGGCGACTTCGGACCGCTCGAGGAGCTGGCCGACGAGCTCGGCGCGGCCATCGGTGCGACGCGCGTGGCCACCGACGAGGGGTGGATCGCCCGCGAGGCGCAGGTCGGCCAGACCGGCGTGACCGTCTCGCCGCGGCTCTACATCGGGGCGGGCGTCTCGGGCGCCGTGCACCACCGCGGCGGCATGCAGGCCGCCGGGACCATCGTGGCGGTCAACAACGACCCGGACGCGCCGATCTTCGAGATCGCGGACCTCGGCATCGTCGGCGACCTGTTCGAGGTGCTGCCGCAGGCCGCCGCGGAGCTGCGCCGCCTGCGCGGCTGAGGGGGATGGGCATGGAAGCGGGCCGAGTTCTCGCGGGCCGCAGGCCGGACCTCACCGTCCGTGAGTGGCTCGACGCGAACAGGTCGACGATCGTCGAGCTGCCCTACGTCCTCATCAGCTCCATCGACAGCTGCACAGATGTCGGCGCCATGCCGTGGGCGACGGCGCGCCGTGCCGAGAGTCCCGAATGGGCGCTCTCCGTCTCGCCGCTCGTCGTCTCGGGAAGATCCGTGATCGACCTTCTCGGTGATGACAACCTCTTCACCGGGTTCGACGAGCTCTGGATCCCCACGCCCCTGCCGACGAGGCAGCCGCCCGCCGACGCAAACCTGGTCGCGCCACGGCAACTCGAAACCGAGCTGCCGTCAGCGGTCTCGGCATGGCTTGAGGGCTCGGGATGCCGTCTGGGTGTGGGCGACGGTTACGGAATGAACTATGCGGTCCTCGACCGAGACCTCGGTGCCGACCTGGGTCTGGACTGACGACGTTCGACTTGGTCGGCCCCTGGCTAGCAGAGCTGCTGCAGCCAGCGGAGCGCGGCCTCGGCGTGCGCTGACTGGAAGGGCCGCAGGTTGGGCACGCCCGGGGGAGCCGGCTGCATCGAGCCCCACACGAGCGAGCCCGTGAGGCCCGCCAGGGCGGCGCGCAGGTCCTCGGGCGGCACCTGCGGGGCGTGCCGGGCGAACAGCTCCGCCGGGTCGCCGCCGCCCTGCGCGCCGACCGACGCGAGCAGGAACACCAGGTCGAACCAGCTCGCGCCGACCGAGGCGTGCAGCCAGTCGATGAGCCACACCTTGCCGTCGGCGTCGATCATGACGTTGTCCGCGCGCAGGTCGCCGTGCACGATGCCCTCGCCGGCCGTGCAGTCGAGCGCCGCCTGCTCCCACCCGGCGAGGTCGGGCAACCGGTCCAGCGCCCATCGCGTCACCGGGCCGCCGGAGGCCGCGAACTCGTCACGCAGCTGCGAGGCGGCGCCGCGCAGCCGGCACCAGCCCGTGAACTCGTCCGCGAGCAGGTCGGCGGTGCGAGGCAGCGGGCGGCCGGGCAGCGGCGTGGCGCGCGAGAGCACGTCGACCGTCGCCAGCACCAGGTCCAGGTCGGAGCGCTTCCAGGGAATCGCCGGCGAGCGTCCGTGCACGGCGTCGAAGCCGAGGAGCACCCACTCGCCGTCGTCGTCCGACCACTGCAGTCGCGGGGCGGGGACCTGGGGCGGGAGCGCCGCCGCGGCCACGATCTCCTGGCGTGCCTCGGCCACCGCGACCGGGCTGATCTCGCGCGAGATCGCCTTGACGAAGACGTCCCGGCCGTCCATGAGCTCCAGGACCGCGACGAACCCGGGGGAGAACCCCTCGGTCGCGGTGATCTCTGCGGTCACCTGCGCGCCCGCCAGCTCGTCGATGCGACGCCGCACGTGCCGCGGGAGATCGCGCCAGTCCAGCCGCTGCCCGCTGAACGCGTGCGGCAGTGTGACGGCGTCGTCGGCACTCACGGGCACATCCTGCCAGGTGGAGGCCGGGACTCACGATCGGTGTCCGCCCAACGGTTCGTACACTCGACGCGATGACCGTCTATCTCGACCACGCGGCGACCACGCCGGTGCTGCCCGCGGCGGCGGAGGCGCTGGCCGCGGCGCTGGCGCACGCCGGGAACCCCTCGTCCTTGCACGCGTCCGGCCGCGCCGCGCGCCGCACGGTCGAGGAGTCCCGGGAACGCCTGGCGGCGGCCCTGGGCGCGCGGCCCTCCGAGGTGGTGCTGACCTCCGGCGGTACCGAGGCCGACAACCTCGCCGTGCAGGGCCTGTTCCGCGCCCGGCGAGCGGGCGACCCGCGCCGGCGCCGCGTGCTGGTCTCCGCGGTGGAGCACCACGCGGTGCTCGACCCCGCCGCCTGGCTGGCGGAGCACGAGGGCGCCGAGGCCGTGCTGCTGCCCGTGGCCGGTGACGGCGTGCTGGACCTCGACGCGCTGCACGACGAGCTGGCCGCGCACGGCGACGAGGTGGCGCTGGTCTCGGTCATGTGGGCCAACAACGAGGTGGGTGCGGTACAGCCGCTGGCCGCGGTGGTCGCGGCGGCGCACGCCCGCGGCATCCCGGTGCACGCCGACGCCGTGCAGGCCGTGGGCCAGGTGCTCGTGGACTTCGACGCCAGCGGGCTGGACGCCATGACCGTCACCGCCCACAAGGTGGGCGGTCCGGTGGGGATCGGCGCGCTGCTGGCGCGCCGCGGCCTGGCGCTCGAGCCCGTGCTGCACGGCGGCGGCCAGGAGCGCGGCGTGCGATCCGGGACGCTGGCGGCGCCGCTGGCGGCCGCGTTCGCGGTGGCGGCCGAGGCCGCTGTGGACGGCCGTGCCGCGTTCGCCGCGCGGACGGCGGCGCTGCGGGACCGGCTCGTCGCCGGCGTGCTCGCGTCGGTGCCGGGCGCGACGCTGCGCGGGCCCGAGCCCGCACGGCGGCTGCCGGCCAACGCCCACGTGACGTTCGCCGGCTGCGAGGGCGACTCGCTGCTCTACCTCCTCGACGCCGCCGGCGTCGAGGTGTCCACGGGCTCGGCGTGCCAGGCGGGCGTGCCAGAGCCCAGCCACGTGCTGCTCGCGATGGGCCTCGCCGAGGACGACGCACGCGGCGCGCTGCGGTTCTCGTTCGGCCACACGTCCACCGACGAGGACGTCGACCGCGTGCTCGAGGTGCTGCCCGGCGTCGTGGCGCGGGCCCGCGCCGCGGGCCTGGTCGCGGTGCACGCCTGATGCGCGTCCTCGCGGCGCTCTCCGGCGGCGTCGACTCGGCGGTGGCCGCGGCCCGCGCGCTCGACGCGGGGCACGACGTGGTGGGCGTCCACATGGCGCTGTCGCGCTCGCGGGCGCAGTTCCGCACGGGGTCGCGCGGCTGCTGCTCGATCGAGGACGCGGGCGACGCACGCCGGGCCGCCGACCGGCTCGGCATCCCGTTCTACGTGTGGGACCTGTCCGAGCGGTTCGAGGACACCGTCGTCGCCGACTTCCTCGCCGAGTACGCCGCGGGCCGCACGCCCAACCCGTGCGTCCGGTGCAACGAGCACATCAAGTTCGCCACGCTGCTGGACAAGGCGCTCGCGCTCGGCTTCGACGCGGTCTGCACCGGTCACTACGCGCGGATCGTCGAGAGCGACGACGGCCCGCGCGAGCTGCACCGGGCGGCGGACCCGGCGAAGGACCAGTCCTACGTGCTGGCCGTCATGGGCCCCGACCGGCTGGCGCGCGCGCTGTTCCCGCTGGGGGACGTGCCGTCCAAGGCGGCCACGCGGGCCGAGGCCGTCGCCCGCGGGCTGTCGATCGCGGCCAAGCCGGACTCGTACGACATCTGCTTCGTCGCCGACGGGGACACCCGCGGGTTCCTGCGCGAGCGGCTCGGCTCGCGGCCGGGCGAGATCGTCGACTCGTCGGGGGCCGTCGTCGGGCAGCACGACGGCGCGTACGCCTACACCGTGGGTCAGCGGCGGGGGCTCGCGCTCGGCCGGCCGGCCGCGGACGGCCGCCCCCGGTACGTCCTGGCGATCGAGCCCGTGGCCAACCGCGTGGTCGTCGGGCCGGCCGACGAGCTGGCGGTCGGCACCCTGGTGGGCGAGGCGCCGGTGTGGTTCGGCGCGCCGCCGGCGGCCGGGATTCGGTGCGACGCCCAGGTGCGCGCGCACGGCGCGGCCGTGCCGGTGGTCGTGGAGCACGCGGACGACGAGCGGCTCGTCGTCGCGCTCGCCGAGGGGGCGGCCCTGCGGGGCGTGGCCGCGGGGCAGTCGGTGGTGCTCTACGCCGGGACGCGCGTGCTGGGCCAGGCGACGGTGCGCGCGACGACGGGGCGCGCGACGACGGGGCGCACGACGACGGGGCCGGCCGCCGCGGTCAGGGACGCCCGCGCGACGGTGCGCGCATGACGGCCGTCACCGGCGCCGGGCCGTGGCCGGGGACGGACCCGCTCGAGGCGCAGGCGGCCGTGCTCGGCGACCTCGTCGACACCCCGGCGGGCGTCGAGGGACTGCCGTTCGCGGTGCTGCTCGTCGACCGGGGGCCGTGGGGCGAGGCCCTCGGACGATCGCTCGGGATGCTCGTCGACCTGCCGGCCGAGCTGGGCGTGCACGGCTGGCGGCTCACCGACCGCGCGGGCTCCGACCTGGAGCGAGCCCGCGCCTTCGCGCGCCAGGACGTCGACGCGCTCGCGGTGGCCGCGCACGGCTACGCCGGGCCGCTCGTCGTGCCGGTGCTCGGGCCCGTGAGCCTGGCCGCGCGCGTGGACCTGGCCCACGGCGACCGGGTGCTCGCCGAGCCGTCCGCCGTGCGCGACATGGCTGACTCGCTCGCGGCGGGCCTGGCCGAGTACCTGGCCGCCGTGGCGCGGGCGGTGCCCGGTGCCGTGCCGCGCGTGCTGCTGCACGAGCCGCTGCTGGCGCAGGCCGTGGCCGGCGTGGTCCCCACGTTCTCCGGCCGGAACCAGCTGCGCGCCATCCCGGGGCCCGTCGCGGCCGAGCGCCTCGGCGCCGTGGTGACGGGTGCCCGCGCGGCGGGCGCCACGACGGTGAGCCTGCACGTCGGCGGCGGCTGGGGCGTGCTGGGCGCCGCCCGGGCCGCGGGCGCCGACGCCGTCGGGCTGGAGGTCGGTGCCCTCCCGGAGCCGGGGTGGGAGCGCGTGGCCGCCGCCGTCGAGGGCGGGACGGCGCTGTGGGCGCAGCTGCCGCCCGCCAGCGGCACGCAGTGCGCGGGTCAGGACCCGGCGGGTCACGCCGACGCGCTCGTCGCGCCGTGGCTCCGCCTGGGCCTGCCCGTCGACGCGCTGGCCGAGGTGGTGCTCGTCGCCGGCCGGCCGGACCGGGCGTGGACGCCGGACGCCGCCCGGGGCGCGCTCGGCGACACGGTGCGGGCCGCGCGCGTGGTGACGGACCGCGCGCTGGGCTGAGCGCGGGTCAGCTGCCGGAGCTCTTCTCGTACCGGGACGGGCCGCGGTGGAAGGCCCACCGGCCCAGCAGCGGGCACCAGACGGCCGCGACCGGCGTCGGCAGGCCGAGCCAGGGCGCGTCGCCGAGCGACAGCACCGCGGTGGCGGGGAAGTAGCCCATGAAGGCGTACGGCAGCACCAGCGACAGGACCAGGCGCACGCCGATCCCGTAGATGCTGATGGGTACCGCGCGAGCTCGCCGAGCGTGTGGAAGGCGGACGGGACCATCGACCACGGCGTCTTCAGCCAGAACGCCGAGCAGTTGTCGGGGCGGCGGAAGGCCTAGCGGAGGCCGT
The DNA here is from genome assembly GCA_021793115.1 of Actinomycetes bacterium. Next base: position 10,823 of record JAJYTJ010000038.1, read on the forward strand.
CCGCCTCGCGTGCCACGCGGGCACGCTACGAGAGGTCGGCGGCGCCCGTCCACGGCGAGTGCGCGTGCGCGTGGCCCCAGCGGATCCCGTGCTCCGCGAGGAGACCGCGCAGCGCGTCGCACGCCTCGTCGTCCAGCCCCGCGGCGGCCGCGACCTCGGCGCGCGACATGCGGCGCAGGTCCTCGAGGTGGCGGATCCCCAGGGCCCGCAGGGACTCCGTCGCCGCCCCGGGCAGTCGCCCCTCGATCGTCCGCAGGGGGTGGAGCACGGCGTCCGGCCGCGGCGGGAAGCCGCGGTCGAACTCCGCCACCCGCTCGGGGTCGACGACGAACACGGGGTCCTCGTGGAACTGGCCGGTCACGCCGTCGAGCCCGCCCGGCACGAGTGGCAGGGCCATGAGCGCGTCGAACGCCGCCCCGGCCGGCGCGGTGATCCCGGACGCCGCGGCCGGCCGGAAGCCGAAACGCGGGTAGTAGTCCGGGTGCCCGTACACGACGACCGCGCGGTGCCCGAGGTCCGCGGCGGCCGCCAGGGTGTGGCGCATGAGCGCAGCCCCGATGCCGTCGCCCTGGCGGTCCGGGCGGACGCTCAGCGGGCCGAACGTCAGCACGTCGTGCGCGGTCCCCGTCGCCGGCTCCACCACGGTGGCCCGGGAGTACATGACGTGGCCGACGAGCGTGCCGTCCACCTCGGCGACCACGTCCAGCTCGGGCACCAGCGCCGGGCTCTCGCGCAGCAGGTGCGCCACCAGGTGCTCGTCGCAGCGCGGCGCGAACAGGCCCCAGAAGGAGTCGCGCGTCAGCTCCTCGACCGCCCGGTGGTCGCGGGGCTCCTCGCGCCGCAGCGCGACACGGTGCTCCCGCCACTCCTGACGAGTGATCTCGAGGTAGACGTGATCGACGTCGCCGGGCCGCTCGGCAGGCCAGGGCGCACGCCGGAAGCCGAGCCGTTCGTACAGGCGGAGCGCGGGCTCGTTGCCCCGGTGCGGGTCGACGAAGCACGCCTCGACGGCCGAGTGCTCGAAGACCTCGTCGAGCATCGCCGAGAGCCCGAGGGTGCCCCACCCGCGCCCGCGCGCCGCGGGCACCAGCTTGACGTCCACCGTGGCGGCACGCTCGCCGGGCGCCGCGGCGTAGTACGCCTCGCCGCAGAAGCCGAGGTCGTCGGACTCGATCGTGAAGTGGTGGCGGTGCGGGTCGTCCGTCAGCGCCCGCCACCAGGCGAGCATCCGCGCCTCGTCGACGCCGACCCCGTCGGGGAAGCCGACGAAGGCCATCACGTCGCCGTCGTTCCAGAGTCGCGCGAGGTCGGCGAGGTCGTCGGCGCGGGTCGGCCGGACCCGACCGCGGGGCTGTGGCACGGGGCGACCGTAGCGGCGCCTGGCGTTCCGGCTCGACGGGATTTCGGCGACGGTGCGGCGGGGCGCCGTGTGCCGAGCGTCCTCGCGCTGCGCGTCGGTGGTCCGCGCGAGGATGGTCCGGTGAACGACGCGACGAATCCCGCGACCGGGGCCTCGACCGAGCACGCCGAGGCACTGGGCCGGGCGCGGGACGAGTGGACGGAGCTCGCCGAGCGCGTCGAGGCGGACCGTGCCGCGTACTACGAGCAGGACGCGCCGGTCTCGTCGGACGCGGAGTACGACGAGCGGTTGCGACGCCTGGCCGCGCTCGAGTCCGCCTTCCCGGAGCTGGCGAGCCCGACGAGCCCGACACAGACCGTCGGCGGGGCGGCCACCAGCACGTTCGCCTCCGTGTCGCACGTCGAGCGGATGCTGTCGCTGGACAACGTGTTCTCGCGCGAGGAGCTGCTCGCGTGGACCGAGCGCGTGCACCGCGACCTCGAGCAGGCCGACGACGTGCACTGGCTGTGCGAGCTGAAGATCGACGGGCTGGCCATCGCGCTGCTGTACGAGAACGGCCGGCTGGTGCGCGCGGCGACGCGCGGGGACGGGCGCGTGGGGGAGGACGTCACCGCCAACGTCCGGACCATCGCGACCGTGCCGGACCGCCTCGGCGGCGACCCGGCCGCTCACCCGGAGCTCATCGAGGTGCGCGGCGAGGTGTTCTTCCCGGTCGCGGAGTTCGCGCGGCTCAACGAGGCACAGGTGGCGGCCGGCAAGGCGCCGTTCGCCAACCCGCGCAACGCCGCCGCCGGATCGTTGCGCCAGAAGGACCCGGGGGTCACGGCGAGCCGCCCGCTACGGGTCTACGCACACGGCTTCGGCGCGCTGCGCTGGGGCGAGGGGCGCGAGCGGGCCATCGAGCGGCAGTCGCAGGTGTACGCGCTGCTCGACGAGTGGGGCGTGCCGACGAGCTCGCACAACCGGGTGGTGGCCGGTGGCACGGCCATCTGGGAGATGGTCGAGCACTACGGCGCGCACCGGCACGACGTGGAGCACGAGATCGACGGCATCGTCGTCAAGGTCGACGACCTCGCGCTGCAGCGCCGGCTGGGCGCCACGAGCCGCGCGCCTCGGTGGGCGATCGCGTACAAGTACCCGCCCGAGGAGGTCAACACCCGGCTGCTGGACATCCAGGTAGGCATCGGGCGCACCGGGCGCGCGACGCCGTTCGCGGTCATGGAGCCGGTGTTCGTGTCCGGCAGCACGGTGCGCCAGGCGACGCTGCACAACCAGGAGGTGGTCAAGGCCAAGGGCGTGCGCATCGGCGACATGGTGGTGCTGCGCAAGGCCGGTGACGTCATCCCCGAGATCGTCGGGCCCGCGCCCGCGGCGCCGGACGACACCACGCCCCGTGTCGAGTGGCACATGCCGGCTACGTGCCCGGAGTGCGGCACGCCGCTGCGGCCCATGCGCGAGGGCGACGTCGACCTGCGGTGCCCGAACGCGCGGTCGTGCCCTGCGCAGGTGCGCGGCCGGCTCGAGCACATCGGCTCCCGGGGCGGCCTCGACATCGAGGCGCTCGGCGAGGTGACGGCCGCGGCGCTCACGCAGCCCGAGGTGCCGGCGACGCCGCCGGTGCCCACCGAGGCGGCGTTGTTCGACCTGGTGGGCTACCCGGCGGACGCGCCCGACGAGGACAAGGCGCGCGTGCGCGCGGCGAGCGCCGCCCTGCTGGCGCGCGTGGAGGTCGTCGTGCGCGACCCGGAGACGGGCCTGCCGCGCGAGGACGAGGACGGTGCGGTGCGCCGCCGGGCGCCGTTCCGGCGCCAGCTGAAGCACTCGCGGGCCGCGCTGCGGGCCGCGGCCGACGAGGGACGCACCCTGCCGGAGTGGGAACCGTCCGAGCCGGCCCGGACCCTGCTGGACGAGCTCGACGCGGCGAAGACGAAGGAGCTGTGGCGCGTCCTGGTGTCGCTGAGCATCCGCAACGTCGGGCCCACCGCGGCGCGCGCGCTGGCCGCCGGGTTCGGCTCGATGGACGCGTTGTGGGCCCTGGTCACCGGCGGGGCACCGCTGGGCGCACCGGGCGAGCCGGCGGCCGACGACGCAGTGGCGGCGCCCGAGGACGCGCGGGCGGCCGCGCTGGCCGCGCTCGCCGAGGTCGAGGGCGTCGGCCCGGTCATCGCCCAGTCCATCGTCGACTGGTTCACGGGCGAGGAGGACGGCGGCTGGCACCGGGCGATCGTGCGGTCGTGGAGGGCCGCCGGGGTCGTCATGCGCGACGAGCGCGACGACACCACGCCCCGCACGCTTCTCGACGCCGCGGGCGCGCCGCTCACCGTGGTCGTCACCGGGAGCCTGCAGCGCTTCAGCCGCGACGAGGCGAAGGAGGCGATCCTCGCGCACGGCGGCAAGGCGGCCGGCACGGTGTCGAAGAGCACCGACTACGTCGTCGTCGGGGAGAACGCGGGCTCGAAGGAGGCCAAGGCGCGCGAGCTGGGGCTGACGATCCTCGACGAGGACCAGTTCGTCGCGCTGCTGCAGGGTGGCGTCGCTGCGCTCCCGGGCGACTGACCGGGCACAATGGCGGCGTGGTTGCCATCCGGGTGGCACGGCCGGACGACGTCGTCGCGGTCGGCGCACTGACCGCCGAGGCATACGTCGCGGACGGTCTGCTGGCGGACGACGACGACTACGCCGCGGAGCTGCGGGACGCGCAGCGCCGCGCCGACGAGGCCGTGCTGCTCGTCGCGACGGCGCCGACGCCGGACGGTCGCGAGGCGACGGTCGGCACCATCACCGTCGCACCCTACGGCTCGTCCTACGCGGAGGTGGCCGAGCCGGGCGAGGTCGAGCTGCGGATGCTCGCGGTCGCGCCCGAGGCACGGCACCAGGGCGTCGCGGCCCGGCTCATGCGGGCCGCGCAGCGGGAGGCCCTCACGCTCGGGGCGCGGCGACTGGTGCTCTCGACCCAGGACGCGATGGCCGCGGCGCAGCGCCTGTACGACCGGCTGGGGTTCGTGCGCGAGCCCGAGCGGGACTGGGGCCACGAGGTGGTGCACCTGCGCGTGTTCACGTGGACCCCGCCCGAGGCGCCGGGGATGCTCGTCGAGGCCGCCACGTGGCCTCCGGTGCGGACGGTGATCACCGACGACGGCTGGCGGTGCGGCATCTCGGCCGGGTTCACGCGGCGCGCGAACTCGGCGCTGCCGGTGGGACGCCCGGGCGACCTCGCACAGGCGATCGCCCGCATGGAGGCGGTGTACGCGGACGCGGGCCTCGCCCCGACCGTCCGCGCCGGCAGCGGTGCGCCTGCCGGGCTCGTCGAGGCCCTGCTGGCCCGGGGGTACGCCGAGCGGGCACGCACCGACGTCATGGTGCGCCCGGTGGCCGAGGACCTCGCGCCCGTCGGGCCGTCGCGCGCCGCGCCGGCGTGGCGCGGCCACGTCCACGCCGCCGACGAGCCGGATGACGTGTGGCTGCGCGCCTTCCTGGGGGTCAAGGAGGGCGCGGACCGGGCGGAGGTCGCCCGGAGCATCCTCACCGGCGCGCCCGCGACGTACCTCACGGCCACCGCCGACGGCGAGGCCGTCGGGACGCTGCGGGTCGCGTACGCCGAGCAGTGGGCGGGCCTGTCGTGCCTCGCCGTGGCTCCCGGCGCCCGGCGCCGCGGGCTGGGCCGTGCGCTGACCCACGAGGGGCTCGCGCTTGCGGCGCGTCATGCGGCGCACCGTGCGTTCCTCCAGGTCGAGGTCACGAACGCGGTCGCCGCCGGGCTCTACGCCGATCTGGGCTTCGTGCTCGCCGACGGCTACGCGTACCTGGTGGGAGGCGGGCGATGACGGCACGGCTCGGGGTGGGGATGGTGGGGTACGCCTTCATGGGCGCCGCGCACTCCCAGGCGTGGCGCACCGCGTACCGGTTCTTCGACCTGCCGCTGACGCCGCACATGGCCGTGCTCGGCGGGCGCACGCCGGACGCGGTGCGGGCGGCGGCGGAGCGCCTGGGGTGGGCGGACGTCGAGACCGACTGGCGCCGCCTCGTCGTGCGCGACGACGTGGACCTGGTGGACATCGGCACGCCCGGCGACACGCACGCCGAGATCGCGATCGCGGCGCTCGAGGCCGGCAAGCACGTGCTGTGCGAGAAACCCCTCGCCAACACGGTCGAGCAGGCGGCGGCCATGGCCGCTGCGGCCGCCGCGCACCCGGACCTCGTCGCGATGACGGGGTTCAGCTACCGACGCATGCCGGCGATCCAGCTGGCGCGCCGCCTGGTGGAGCAGGGTCGGATCGGCACGGTGCGGCACGTGCGGGCGCAGTACCTGCAGGACTGGCTCGCCGACCCGCGGGCGCCGTGGGTGTGGCGGGTCGACCGGGAGCGGGCGGGCTCCGGCGCGCTCGGTGACATCGGGGCGCACGTGGTGGACCTCGCGCAGTTCGTCACCGGGCAGAGCCTGCTGGGGGTCTCGGCGATGACGGAGACGTTCGTCTCCGAGCGGCCCGTGCCGTCCGCGCTGCACGGGCTCGGCGGCACGGTCACGGCGGACAGCGCGATGCGTCCGGTGACGGTCGACGACGCGGCGGCGTTCCTCGGCCGGCTCTCGGGCGGCGCGATGGCCGTGTTCGAGGCGACTCGCTTCGCCTGGGGGCGCCGCAACCAGATCCGGCTGGAGGTCAACGGTTCGTCGGGCTCGTTGGCGTTCGACCTCGAGGACATGAACGCACTGTCGTTCTTCGACGCCGACGAGCCGGCCGAGACCGCTGGCTTCCGGCGCATCGACGTGACCCAGCCCGGGCACCCGTACGGCGGCTCGTGGTGGCCCGCCGGGCACGCGCTCGGGTACGAGCACGCCTTCACCCACCAGGTGGTCGACCTCGTCCGAGGCATCGCCGCCCACGAGCACCCGGCGCCGACGTTCGTCGACGGGCTCCAGGTGCAGCTGGTGCTGGCGGCGGTGGAACGTTCCGCGGCCGACGAGAGCCGGTGGACGCCGGTGGAGGTCCCGGCCTGAAGCGGTCGACGGCCGAGCCGCGGTCCGACGGCCGGGCCGCTCGCGCCGACCGGGCCGCTCGCGCCGACCGGGCCGCTCGCGCCGACCGGGCCGCTCGCGCCGACCGCGGCGCCCGTAGGCGCTCCACGCGCCGGGTCGCAGGGTGACGGGCCGCTGCTGCGCGGATACTGGCGGGCGTGATCTCGGTGTCGGCGGCGGAGCGGCTCGCCCGTGCGGGGCTCGTGTGGCGTCCGGCCGCGGGCGACAGGTTCACTCTCCGCTCGGCCGAGCTGATGGGCCAGGTCTTCACGATCAGCGACATGGTGGTCGAGCCGCACGAGTACCCGAGCGGCACGGTGCTCGGATTCAACGGCACGACCGAGTGGGCGTTGGACTCGGTGCAGCAGGACGACGCGCTGTGGCTGCCGCGCGAGGACCAGTTGCGTGACCTGCTCGGTGGCTCGTTCCGGAGCCTCGCGCGCTCGACGACCGGGCGTTTCGAGGTGCTCGTCGAGGTGCCGGGGCGGCCGGAGCAGGTGTTCGGCTCCGACAACCCGGCGGACGCCTACGCGGAGGCCCTGCTCGCGCTCCTCGCCGTCGCCACGAGCTGACCCCGGGGCGCCAGTGCCGCATGCGCGAGTCCGGGCGCCCCGGCTCGGCGCCGTTCCGGACGACCCCGGGTCAGAAGGGCGGTTCGTCGGGGTAGGCCGCGGTCACCTTCGGGCGTTGAGCGAGTCGTTGCGTGCGCCCCTGGTCGCCGGGGGTGACGCGGTAGGCCAGGCCTGCGGGTGTGTGCCACTCGAAGACGCCGGGAGCGGTCTGGGTCAGCGTGAAGCCGCCGTCGGTCTTCAACCGGTGGCAGCGCCGGGACAGGGGGCCGAGGTTGTCGGCCCTCGTGCGGCCCGGGGTGGGTGAGCCGTTGGCGGGCGTGCCGTGGTACTCGGTGGTGTGGTCGAGGTCGCAGTGGTCGGCGGGCACGGAGCAGCCAGGGCCGGCGCAGACCCGGTCGCGCGCTTGGACGTGGTCGGCGAGCGCCGCGGGTGGTCGGTAGCGGGCGCGCCCGACGTCGAGGACGGCGCCGGTCAACGGGTCGGTGACGATGCGGCGCCAGACCCCCTGAGCCGCCAGGGCGCGAGCCTGCTCGGCGGGGATGGGACCGAGACCGGCCAGCTCGGCCGGCTGCTCGTCGAGCCCCATCAGAGTGGACAGCGCCACGGTGACGTCGATGCGGATGCTGGGAATCCGGACTCCGGGAGCCCGCTGCCGGGCCGGTCCCCGCGCCGAGACCGGGTCAGTGCCCTGGTCGGATTCCCGGTCGCGCCCCTGGTCGGTCTCCAGGGGGGTCTCGGAATCGGGCTCCTGGTCGGGCCCCTGGTCGGGCCCCTGGTCGGTCGCCAGGTAGGTCTCGGGGCCGGTCTCCTGGTCGGGCTGTCGGTGTGGCTCTCGGCCGATGATCGGGTCCGGTCCGTGTCCGTGTCCGTGGTCGGCGGCCCGGTCCCGCTTGTGCCCGAGGCCGTGGTCGGCGGCCCGGTCCGGCTTTCGCGCACCGCCCTCGTCGCGGCCGCCGACGGTGGCGGCCGACCCGGCCAACAGGGCCTGCCCGGTGGCGAGGTCGGTGAGGGTGTCGGCGCGCAGCTGGTCCAGCGTGCGGGGGTCGCCGACGGCACGGGCGCTGCGGGCGGTGGCCTCCAGGGTGGCGTCGACGCGGGCGGCGTCGGCGGCCGGCAGCACGGCCCAGAGACCGGCCATCCCGTCCGGGAGGCGGCGCGGGTGGCACACGTGCCGGGAGGCGATCGCGCGGGGGAGTCGCAGGGCGGCGTCCTCCGGGTCGGTGGTGAGCAGCGCTCGGTCGATGTCGGCGGCGAGCTGGGTGGGCGTGCGCAGCGCGGCCTCGGGCAGCACCGCCTGCTGCACCGGCCACGACAGCTGGTAGGGCCGGTCGTGCAGGCGATCGGTGAGGACCCGCAGCTTGGGCGTGTCGACCAGCCCCTCGCGGACGGCGTCGGCGACGGGCATCAGGCCGCCCTGCAGGGCGCGTCCGTCGCGCACCAGCCGGTGGGCGGCCGGCCGGGACCACCCCAACCGCATCGCCAGCTCGTCGCCCGCGACGCACGTGCGGCTGGGCGCGGGGGACTGCCAGTGCGGGTTCATCGACGCGCGCCGTGACAGCACGCCAGCGGTGAGGGCCGCGCCGAGATGCGCCCAGGCGGCGAGGCGTTCCCACGCCGCGACCGCCTCCACCAGGGCCGCGTCGTCCAGCGGCCCGTCGCCGGGGCCGGCCGGGTTCAGCAGCTCCGGGTCCAAGAGCTCGAGCACCGCGGCCAGCCCGGGCCCGGGCTCCAGCCGTTCCAGGAGCGATGCGGCGCTCCAGCGATCCAGCGCCGAGTGCGGTCCACCCGCGGGCACCGCTGCGGCGGAGTCCTCGCCACCGAGCTGCTCGTCGCCGCGGTTCCGGCCTGCCGCATCCGCGCCGGCCGGGCTCGCGACTGGCATTGCGTCGGCCGGGCCCGCGAGCGGCAGCGTGCTGGCCGGGCTAGCCAGCAGCGCGTCGGACGGGCCCGCGGGCGGCAGCGTGCCGGCCGGTGAGAGGGGGACGCCCGAGGTCATCGCGTCAGGAACCCACCAGTCGTCGACCTGTGGGTCGTCGCCCAGGATCAGCCAGACGTCGGAACGCGGCTCGTCCGCGAGCAGCACAGCGCCCTCGTCGCCCGAGACCCCAGATGCGAACATGTGTTCGACCCTATGCCCACCCACCGACACGGCAGCCCCGGCCGCGCCGGGGGCCCGGGAGGGACCCGACCCGGGTGCCGCCCGCCCGGCGCGGGCGCCGGAGCCCCCACCGGAGCCCGCCGGGCCACCAGAGGCCGCCGGAGCGCCGGGCCCCACCAGAGGCCGCCGGAGCGCCGGGCCCCACCAGAGTCCGCCGGAGCGCCGGGCCCCGCCAGTGCCGCGCCGGAGCCCGGCCGGACCCCGCCAGTGCCCGGCCGGACCCCGCCGGAGCCCGGCTACCGCGTCACTAGACTCGCCCCATGTCCACCCCCTGGCGCGACGAGGTCGCGCGCGTGGCAGGCCTGGCCCGGATCGACCTCAAGCCCGACGAGCTCGACCGGCTCGCCGGCGAGCTGGAGGTCATCGTCCAGTCCGTCGCGCGCGTGAGCGAGGTCGCCACGCCCGACGTCCCGGCCACCAGCCACCCGCTGCCGCTGATCAACGTGTTCCGGGCCGACGAGCCGGAGGCGCCCCTCGACCGGGACGAGGTCCTGGCCATGGCGCCGGCGCACGAGGACGGCAAGTTCCTCGTCCCGCAGATCCTCGGGGAGGACGCATGAGCGACCTGACGCGCCTGAGCGCGGCGGACCTGGCCGGCGCGCTGACGAGCGGCGAGGTCTCGTCGGTCGAGGCCACGCAGGCGCACCTCGACCGGATCGCCGCGGTGGACGGCCCGGTCCACGCGTTCCTCCACGTCTCCTCCGAGGAGGCGCTCGCCACGGCCCGCGCCGTCGACGAGGCCCGCGCCAAGCGCGAGCCGCTCCACCCGCTCGCGGGCGTGCCCATCGCCGTCAAGGACGTCGTCGTGACCCGCGGCCTGCCTACCACGGCGGGCAGCCGCATCCTCGAGGGCTGGGTCCCGCCGTACGACGCCACGCTCGTCACCAAGATCAAGGCGGCCGGGCTGCCGATCCTCGGCAAGACGAACATGGACGAGTTCGCCATGGGCAGCTCGACCGAGCACTCCGGCTACGGCAACACGCACAACCCGTGGGACCTCGAGCGCATCCCGGGCGGCTCGGGCGGCGGCAGCGCGGCCGCGGTCGCGGCCTTCGAGGCACCGCTGGCCATCGGCACCGACACCGGCGGCTCGATCCGCCAGCCGGCCGCCGTCACGGGCACGGTGGGCGTCAAGCCCACGTACGGCAGCGTGAGCCGCTACGGCCTCATCGCGCTGGCGAGCAGCCTCGACCAGGCCGGCCCGGTGACCCGCACGGTGCTCGACGCCGCGCTGCTGCACGAGCTCATCGCGGGCCACGACCCGCACGACTCGACGTCCCTGGCCGACCCGGTGGGTGACTACGCGGCGCAGGCCCGACGAGGCCTGGCCGGGGACGTCCGCGGCGTGCGCGTCGGCGTCGTCAAGGAGCTGAGCGGCGAGGGCTACCAGCCCGGCGTGCTCGCCCGCTTCGAGGAGTCGCTCGAGCTGCTGCGGCAGGCCGGCGCCGAGGTCGTCGAGGTCTCCTGTCCGCACTTCGAGTACGCGCTCGCGGCCTACTACCTCATCCTCCCGGCCGAGGCGAGCAGCAACCTCGCGAAGTTCGACGGCATGCGCTACGGCCTGCGCGTCCAGCCGGACGACGGCCCCGCCACGGCAGAGCGTGTCATGGCCGCGACGCGCGGGCAGGGCTTCGGCGACGAGGTCAAGCGCCGCATCATCCTCGGCACCTACGCCCTCTCGGCCGGCTACTACGACGCCTACTACGGCAGCGCCCAGAAGGTCCGCACGCTCATCCAGCGCGACTTCGCGGCCGCCTTCGAGAAGGCCGACGTGCTCGTCTCCCCGACGGCACCGACCACGGCGTTCAAGCTGGGCGAGAAGCTCGACGACCCGCTGGCGATGTACCTCAACGACGTCGCGACCATCCCCGCCAACCTCGCGGGCGTCCCGGGGCTGTCGGTGCCGTCGGGCCTGTGCGAGGACGGCCTGCCCGCCGGGTTCCAGGTGATCGCGCCGGCGCGCGAGGATGCGCGGCTGTACCGGGTGGGCGCCGCCGTCGAGGCGTTCCTCGAGGCCCGCTGGGGCGGCCCGATCCTGACGAAGGCGCCCGAGCTGGAGGTTGAGAAGTGAGCGACACCCTCGTCGACTACGACGACGCCGTCTCCCGGTACGACACGGTCTTCGGCATCGAGGTCCACGTCGAGCTCGGCACGCGCACCAAGATGTTCGACGCCGCCGAGCAGGGCTTCGGCGCCGACCCGAACACGCAGGTCACCCCCGTGAGCCTGGGCCTGCCGGGCGCGCTGCCGGCCGTCAACGGCACCGCGGTGGAGTACGCGATCCGCATCGGCCTGGCGCTGAACTGCAGCATCGCGGAGAGCTGCCGCTTCGCCCGCAAGAACTACTTCTACCCGGACGTGCCCAAGAACTTCCAGACGAGCCAGTACGACGAGCCGATCGCGCACGACGGCTGGGTCGACGTGGAGCTCGAGGACGGCACGGTGTTCCGGGTCGAGATCGAGCGCGCCCACATGGAGGAGGACGCCGGCAAGAACACGCACGTCGGCGGCGCCACCGGCCGCATCCACGGCGCCCTCTACTCGCTCGTCGACTACAACCGCGCCGGCGTGCCGCTCGTCGAGATCGTCACCAGGCCGGTGGCCGGCGCCGGCGCACGCGCCCCGGAGGTGGCCCGGGCCTACGTCCAGACGCTGCGGGACATGTTCCGGGCGCTCGGCGTGTCCGAGGCCCGCATGGAGCGCGGCAACGTGCGCGCGGACGTCAACGTGTCGCTGCGGCCCTCGTCGGGCAGCCCGCTGGGCACGCGCACCGAGACGAAGAACGTCAACTCGTTCCGCTCCGTGGAGCGCGCGGTGCGCTACGAGATCTCGCGCCAGGCCGCGGTGCTCGACGCGGGTCAGGCGGTGGTCCAGGAGACCCGGCACTGGCACGAGGACACGGGGCACACGACGAGCGGGCGCATCAAGTCCGACGCCGAGGACTACCGGTACTTCCCCGAGCCGGACCTCCTGCCGATCGTCCCGGACCGGGCGTGGGTCGAGGAGATCCGCGCCAACCTGCCGGAGCTGCCCGCGGCCCGCCGCCGGCGCCTGCAGGTCGAGTGGGGCTATGCGGACGCCGAGATGCGGGACGTGGTCAACGCCGGCGCGGTCGAGCTCATCGAGGCCACCGTGGCCGCCGGCGCCGACCCGGCCGCTGCCCGCAAGTGGTGGATGGGCGAGCTGGCGCGCACCGCCAAGGAGCAGGGTGTCGAGCTCGAGGAGCTCCCGGTGACGCCGCGGCAGATCGGCGCCCTCCAGCGGCTGGTCGACGAGGGCCGGCTCACCGACAAGCTCGCGCGCCAGGTGCTCGAGGGCGTGCTGGCGGGCGAGGGCGACCCGGAGGAGGTCGTCGTCGCGCGCGGCCTGGAGGTCGTCTCCGACGACGGCCCGCTGCTCGCGGCGATCGACGACGCGCTCGCGGCGCAGCCGGACGTCGTGGCCAAGATCCGGGGCGGCAACCTCGGCCCGGTGGGCGCGATCATCGGCGCGGTGATGAAGGCCACCCGGGGCCAGGCCGACGCGGCGCGCGTCCGGGAGCTCGTTCTGGAGCGTGTCCAGTCCTGACTCGCGCCGGCAACCTGCAGGTCACACACCGTCCGTAGCATCGCGGCGGCAGGCCGGGTGCGCCGGCCCACGGAGGTGCTCACATGGACAAGCCCACGCTGCAGGGCGAGATGATCGTGCTGCGGCCGCTGCACGCCGGCGACGCCGACGGCATGTGGGAGATCGTCGCCGACACCGAGGCACGCCGGATCACCGGCACGGTCCACGACTGGGCGCGGGCTGACGTGGACCGGTGGATCGCGACGGTCGGCGCGGCCGACGACCGCATCGACCTCGCCGTCACCGCGAACGGGTCCGACGAGTACCTGGGCGAGATCGTGCTCGAGGCGATCGACCACCGCGTGCGGTCCGCGAGCCTGCGGCTGACCATGCGCCCGGCGTACCGCGGCCGCGGCTACGGCACCGAGGCGATCCTCCTGGTGCTGGGCATGGCGTTCGACGGGCTGGGGCTGCACCGCGTGGGCGCGCTCGTGCCGGCCATCAACGCGCGCGCCAAGTCGCTCTACGAGAACCTCGGCTTCCGCGTGGAGGGGCGCCTGCGCGACGCCTTCCGCGACGGCGAGGGGTGGACGGACGGGCTGGTCATGGGCCTGCTCGACGACGAGTACCGTGCCGGTCAGCACGCCTGAGAGGACCGCATGCTCACCGTCACCGTCCCCACGCCCGACCTCCTGGAGCGGCTCGCCGACCTGACCGACCGGGTGCGGCTGATCGAGTGGGACCTGGCCGCCCCGCTGCCCGACGAGGTCGCGGCCCAGGTCGAGATGGTCGTCATCCCGCACTACTTCATCCGCCCGGGCGGGTTCGACGTGCTGTGGACGCTGCCACGCCTGCGCGTGGTGCAGCTGCCGAGCGCGGGCTTCGAGCACGCGGTGCCCCACGTGCCGGCCGGCGTGACGGTGTGCAACGGCCGCGGCGTGCACAGCGCGGGCACCGCGGAGCTGGCGGTCGCGCTGGTCCTGGCGGCGCAGCGCGGCCTCGTCGGCTCCGTCCGCGCGATGGAGACGGGCGAGTGGCACAACCCGTTCGGGCCGTCGCTCGCGGATCGCCGCGTGCTCGTCGTCGGCGCGGGGTCGGTGGCCGACGCGGTGGTGGCGCGCCTCGCGCCGTTCGAGGTGGACCTCACGCTGGTCGCGCGCACCGCGCGGGAGACGCCGCGGGGGCACGTCCACGGGGTCGACGAGCTGCCCGGCCTGGTGGCGGACGCGGACGTGGTGGTGCTCGCGGTGCCGCTCGACGAGGGCACCCACCACCTCGTCGACGCCGGCCTGCTGGCCCGGATGAAGGACGGCGCGCTGCTCGTCAACGTCGCGCGCGGCAAGGTGGTGGACACCGACGCCCTGCTCGCGGAGCTGCAGGCGGGACGGCTGCGGGCCGCGCTGGACGTCACCGACCCGGAGCCGCTGCCGCCGGACCACCCGTTGTGGCACGCGCCGAACGTGCTCGTCACGGCCCACCAGGGCGGCAACACCGACGCGACGTTCCCGCGCGTGGCCGCGCTGGTGCGGCGCCAGCTGGAGGCGCTGCTGGCCGGCGGCGAGCCGCTCAACGTGGTGGCGCGGGGCGGCGCCGACCCGAGCGGGGCCGGCCGCTAGGACGCCGTGCCGGCGAAGCTGCGGACCTCCGCGAGCACCGTCGCCGCGATGTCGGTCAGCGGGCGCTCCTCGTCTGGGCGGATCCACTGCTGGAAGGCGAGGCTGAACACGGTGGAGGCGGTCTCGGCGGCCACCGCCGCCGTCGGCGCCGGGATGCCGCGGGCGAGCAGCGCCTCGCGCATCGCCGCGGCGACGGTGGCCCGCTTGTGCCGCTCGCGCTCCTGCAGCGCGGGGTTGGCGTCGATCACCGCCTGACGGGCCCGCGCGAAGGCGCGCCGATCGTCGCCGAAGAAGGCGCCGGCGGAGCGCAGCGACGAGGCCACGACGTCGAACGGCGTGGCGCCGGGCGGCGCCGCGGCGATGCCGTCGAGGAACGCCTGCGCGAAGTGCTCCTGGCCGTCGAAGAGCACCTCGCGCTTGTCGGCGAAGTGCCGGAAGAACGTGCGCTCGGTCAGGCCGACGGACTGCGCGATCTCGGCCGCGGTGGTCTGCTCGAAGCCGCGCGTGGTGAACAGCTCGAGCGCGGCCCGTGCCAGCCGCTCGCGTGTGCCCGGTTCCCATCGCGCCATGGGAAGCAGTCTAGTGATGACAGTCGCTGCCTTCGGCTGTACAGTGATGACTGTCGCTGACATCACAGAACAGAAGGAGAACGTCATGCGCGTCTTCGTCACCGGGGCGACGGGGTGGATCGGGTCCGCCGCCGTCGACGAGCTGCTCGCCGCCGGGCACGAGGTCACCGGCCTGGCCCGCTCGGACGCCTCCGCGGCAGCCCTCGAGGCCAAGGGGGCCGCGGTCCGCCGCGGCGACATCGACGACCTCGACGCGCTGCGCGCCGGCGCGGGCGCGGCCGACGCGGTGCTCCACCTGGCCTACAAGCACGACTTCAGCGACATGGGCGCGTCGATGGCCTCCGAGCGTGCCGCCGTCCAGGCCCTCGGCGAGACCCTGGTCGGCACCGGCAAGCGCCTCCTGCTCGCCTCCGGAGTCGCCACCCTCGCGCCCGGCCGGCCCGCCACCGAGCACGACCCGTCGCCGTACCACGGCCCGGACTCGCCGCGCGGCGGCGCCGAGAACCTCGCGTTCGACTTCGTCGGGCAGGGCGTCCACAGCGTCGCGCTGCGGTTCGCGCCCACCGTCCACGGCGCCCGCGACCACGGCTTCACCGCCCGGCTCGTGGCGATCGCCCGCGAGAAGGGCGTCTCCGCCTACCCGGGCGAGGGCACCAACCGGTGGGCCGCGGTGCACCGGTCCGACGCCGCCCGGCTCGTCGCGCTCGGGCTCGCGCAGGCCCCCGCCGGAGCGCGGCTGCACGCCATCGGCGAGGAGGGCGTGCCCACGCGCCGCATCGCGGAGGCGATCGGGCAGGCCCTCGACCTTCCGGTCGTGTCGGTCGCGCCCGACGAGGTCCGCGAGCACTTCGGCTGGATCGGCGACTTCTTCGCGATGGAGATGTCGGCCTCGAGCGACGCGACGCGCGCGCTGCTCGGCTGGGTCCCCACGGGCCCGACGCTGCTCGAGGACATCGCCGCGGGCGCCTACACCGCGCCGTGACGGCCCGGCCGCGGGCCGGGGCGGCGATCAGCCGGCGGACGCCTGGCGCTCTGGGGCTGAGACGGACGTACCGTGGGATGCCATGAGCCGTCCGCTGCGCTCCAACACCTCGACCCGCGGCCGCAACATGGCCGGTGCCCGCGCCCTGTGGCGCGCCACCGGCATGGGGGCCGAGGACTTCGGCAAGCCGATCATCGCGATCGCGAACTCCTACACGCAGTTCGTCCCGGGCCACG
>JAJYTJ010000228.1 GCA_021793115.1 Actinomycetes bacterium
CGCGGTTCTCCACCAACACGTTCCCGTCCTGGCCGCTCGCGCAGCCGTTCCGGCTGCTGGCGCACAACGGCGAGATCAACACGGTGCGCGGCAACCGCAACTGGATCGCCGCGCGTGAGGGTCAGATGCGGTCCGACGTGCTGGGTGACCTCGCGCCGCTCATGCCGATCTGCACGCCCGGGGGCTCCGACTCCGGCAGCTTCGACGAGGTCCTGGAGCTGCTGCACCTCGCGGGACGGTCGCTGCCGCACGCGATCCTCATGATGATCCCCGAGGCGTGGGAGAACCACGCCCAGATGGACCCCGCGCGGCGCGCGTTCTACCAGTACCACTCCACGCTCATGGAGCCCTGGGACGGCCCGGCGGCGATGGCGTTCACCGACGGCACGCTCGTCGGCGCCGTGCAGGACCGCAACGGCCTGCGCCCGGGTCGGTACTGGGTGACGGAGGACGGCCTGGTCGTGTGCGCCAGCGAGTCCGGCGTGCTCGACCTCGACCCCGCGACCGTGGTGACCAAGGGCCGGCTCGAGCCCGGCAAGATGCTGCTCGTCGACACGCGGCGCGGCCGCATCGTCGACGACGAGGTGCTCAAGTCCGAGCTGGCCACGCAGCGGCCGTACCCGCAGTGGCTCGCCGAGAAGGCCGTGCACCTGGAGCAGCTGCCCGAGCGCGAGCACATCGCCCACTCGGCGGCCTCGGTGCGCCGACGGCAGCGCACGTTCGGCTACACCGAGGAGGAGCTCAAGGTCATCCTCACGCCGATGGGTGCGACGGGGACCGAGCCGCTCGGGGCCATGGGCTCGGACACGCCGGTCGCCGTGCTCTCGGACCGGCCGCGGCTGCTGTTCGACTACTTCACGCAGATGTTCGCCCAGGTGACGAACCCGCCGCTGGACGCCATCCGGGAGGAGCTGGTCACCGCCATCGGCGGTGCGATCGGCCCGGAGCCCAACCTGCTCGCGGACGGCCCCGAGCACGCGCGCAAGCTCTTCCTGCCGTTCCCGGTGCTGGACAACGACCAGCTGGCCAAGATCGTCCACGTCGACCGGTCGCCCGAGTTCGCCTTCAAGGCGGCGCTCGTGCGCGGCCTGTACAAGGTGGACGGCGGGGGAGCGGCGCTCGAGGCGCGGCTCGAGGAGATCTTCGCCGAGGTCGACGCGGCGGTCGCGCAGGGCGTCACGCACGTGGTGCTGTCGGACCGCAACTCCGACGCGGACCTCGCGCCGATCCCGTCGCTGCTGCTCCTGTCGGCCGTCCACCACCACACGCTGCGCCGGCACACCCGCACCCGGATCTCGCTCGTCGTCGAGGCCGGCGACGTGCGCGAGGTGCACCACGTGGCGCTGCTCATCGGCTACGGCGCCGCCGCGGTCAACCCGTACCTGGCGATGGAGACCGTCGAGGACCTCGCTCGCCGTGGCTACCTGCCGGGGGTGGACCCCGAGACCGCGGTCCACAACCTCATCAAGGCGCTGGGCAAGGGCGTGCTCAAGGTGATGTCCAAGATGGGCATCTCCACCATCGCGTCGTACCGCGGCGCGCAGGTCTTCGAGGCGATCGGGCTGTCCCACGCGCTCGTCGACCGCTACTTCACGGGCACGACGAGCCGCCTGGACGGCGTGGGGCTGGACGTCATCGCGGCCGAGGTGGCCGCGCGGCACGCGGACGCCTACCCGGCCAGCGGCAACCGTCAGCCGCACCAGCACCTCGCCGTGGGTGGGGAGTACCAGTGGCGGCGTGGCGGCGAGGAGCACCTCTTCGACCCCGAGACCGTCTTCCGGCTGCAGCACTCGACGCGCACGGGCCGCTACGACGTGTTCGAGCAGTACACGGACCGCGTCAACGAGCAGGAGCACCGGCTCATGACGCTGCGGGGCCTGCTCGAGCTCAAGGAGGGCGTGCGCCCGCCGGTGCCGCTCGACGAGGTGGAGTCGGTCGCGGAGATCGTCAAGCGGTTCAGCACCGGCGCCATGTCGTACGGCTCCATCTCGGCCGAGGCGCACACCACGCTGGCCATCGCGATGAACCGGCTGGGGGCGCGCTCCAACACGGGCGAGGGCGGCGAGGACGCCGAGCGCCTGCACGACCCGGAGCGGCGCTCGGCGATCAAGCAGGTGGCCTCCGGCCGGTTCGGCGTGACGAGCGAGTACCTCGTCAACGCGGACGACCTGCAGATCAAGCTCGCGCAGGGCGCCAAGCCGGGCGAGGGCGGCCAGCTGCCGGGGCCCAAGGTGTACCCGTGGGTCGCCAAGACGCGGCACTCGACGCCCGGCGTCGGCCTCATCTCCCCGCCGCCGCACCACGACATCTACTCGATCGAGGACCTCAAGCAGCTCATCCACGACCTGAAGAACGCGAACCCGCGCGCGCGCGTCCACACCAAGCTGGTGAGCGAGTTCGGGGTCGGCACGGTCGCGGCGGGCTGCGCGAAGGCGCACGCCGACGTCGTGCTCATCTCCGGCCACGACGGCGGCACCGGCGCCTCGCCGCTGACGAGCCTCAAGCACGCCGGCACCCCGTGGGAGATCGGGCTCGCGGAGACGCAGCAGACGCTGGTGCTCAACGACCTGCGCGACCGCGTCGTCGTGCAGGTGGACGGCCAGCTGAAGACGGGCCGGGACGTCATCATCGGCGCGCTGCTGGGTGCGGAGGAGTTCGGCTTCGCCACCGCGCCCCTCGTCGTGTCCGGGTGCGTCATGATGCGCGTCTGCCACCTCGACACGTGCCCCGTCGGCGTCGCCACGCAGAACCCCGAGCTGCGGGCGCGCTTCAGCGGCAAGCCCGAGTACGTCATCACGTTCTTCCAGTTCATCGCCCGCCAGGTGCGCGAGTACCTCGCGCGACTGGGCTTCCGCACGCTCGAGGAGGCCGTCGGCCACGTCGAGCTGCTGGACGTGCGCAAGGCGGTCGCGCACTGGAAGGCCGAGGGCCTCGACCTCGCGCCGGTGCTCGCGGTGACCGAGCCGAAGCCCGGCTCGTCGCTGCACCACGCCAAGGCGCAGGACCACGGCCTGGACAAGGCGCTGGACAACCGGCTCGTCGCGCTCGCCGCACCCGCGCTGGAGCACGGCGAGGCCGTGCGGATCGACCTGCCGGTGCGCAACGTCAACCGCACGGTCGGCACGATGCTCGGCTACGAGGTGACCAGGCGCTACGGCGGCGCGGGGCTGCCCGACGACACGATCGACGTGACGCTCACCGGGTCGGCCGGCCAGTCGTTCGGCGCGTTCCTGCCGCGCGGCATCACGCTGCGGCTCTTCGGGGACGCGAACGACTACCTGGCCAAGGGCCTGTCCGGCGGCCGCATCGTGGTGCGCCCGGACCGGTCGTCGGTGCTCTCCAGCCAGCACAACGTCATCGCCGGGAACGTCATCGGCTACGGCGCCACGTCCGGGCAGGTGTTCCTCCGCGGGCTCGTCGGCGAGCGGTTCGGCGTGCGCAACTCCGGTGCGACGCTCGTCGTCGAGGGCGTCGGCGACCACGGGTGCGAGTACATGACGGGCGGCACGGTGCTCGTCCTCGGGCGCACCGGGCGCAACTTCGGCGCCGGCATGTCCGGCGGCACCGCATACGTGCTCGACCTGCAGCGTGACCTGGTGAACGTCCAGGCGGCCGCGTCCGGCGCGCTCGGGCTCGGCCCGCTGGACGACGAGGACTGGGCGCTCGTCGAGCGGCTGCTGCGCGCGCACGGCGACGAGACCGGTTCGCCCGTCGCCGCCCAGCTGCTCGAGGACCTCGGCGCGACCCGTGCCCGGATCACCAAGGTGCTGCCGGCCGAGTACGCGCGCGTGCGCCAGGCGCTGGCCAAGGCGGAGGCCGACGGGGTGGACCCGGGCGCCCCTGGGGTGTGGGAGGGCATCCTGGCGGTGGCCCGTGGCTGACCCGCGCGGCTTCCTCAAGGTGCGGCACCGCGAGCTACCGCCCAACCGGCCGGTGCCGGTGCGCCTGCAGGACTGGAAGGACGTCCACGAGCAGCTCCAGGAGGGGCAGCCCTTCCTCGTGGCGCAGGCCGGCCGGTGCATGGACTGCGGCGTGCCGTTCTGCCACAACGGCTGCCCCCTGGGCAACCTCATCCCCGAGTGGAACGACCTCGTGCGCCGCGGCCAGTGGGCGGACGCGATCGACCGGTTGCACGCGACCAACAACTTCCCGGAGTTCACCGGACGGATCTGTCCGGCGCCGTGCGAGTCGAGCTGCGTGCTCGGCATCAACCAGCCCCCGGTGACCATCAAGAACATCGAGGTCTCGATCATCGACGAGGCCTTCGAGCGGGGCTACGTCACGCCGCAGGTGCCGCAGCGACTCTCGGGTCACACGGTGGCGATCGTCGGCTCCGGTCCCGCCGGCCTGGCCGCGGCGCAGCAGCTGACGCGGGCCGGGCACACCGTGGTGGTCTACGAGCGGGACGACGCGATCGGCGGCCTGCTGCGCTATGGCGTGCCGGACTTCAAGCTCGAGAAGCACCACATCGACCGGCGGCTGGCCCAGATGACGGCGGAAGGCACCCGGTTCCGGCCCGGCGTCGCCATCGGCACCGACGTCTCGTGGTCCGACCTGCGGGCGAGGTTCGACGCCATCGTCGTCGCGACCGGTGCCACCGTGCCGCGCGAGCTGCGGCTGCCGGGCCGGGAGCTGGCCGGCGTGCACGTCGCCATGGACTACCTCCACCAGGCGAACGAGGCGGCCCAGGGCCGGGACGTGCCGGACCAGATCACCGCGGCGGGCAAGCACGTCGTCGTCATCGGCGGTGGTGACACCGGCTCGGACTGCGTGGGGACGGCACTGCGGCAGGGCGCCGCGTCGGTCACCACGCTGGCGATCGGTCGCCGGCCGCCCGGCGAGCGCCCGCCGACGCAGCCGTGGCCCACGGACCCGATCGTGTTCGAGGTGTCGAGCTCGCACGAGGAGGGCGGAGAGCGCGACTACCTCGCCTCGACCGTGGCCTTCCTCGGCGA
>JAJYTJ010000229.1 GCA_021793115.1 Actinomycetes bacterium
GGCCTCGAGGTCGTCGGCGACGGCGCGCAGCAGCTGCGCGTACTTGCCGGCGCGGTCCTTCTCCGGGTAGCGACCCCGGCGCAGGTCGTTGCCCACCTTGTCCAGCACCTTGATGAGGTCCTCGACGACGACCACCATCTCGTCGGCCGGCCGGCGCTTGGCCTTGGCGACCGACGGCATCGGCTCGAGGAGCTTGACCGAGAGCGCCTGCGGGCCGCGGCGCCCGTCCGCGACGCCGAACTCCACCTTGGCGCCGGGCTTGGGCGCCGTCACGCCGGCAGGCAGCGCCGAGGCGTGCAGGAAGACCTCGCCACCGTCATCGCTGGCGATGAAGCCGAAGCCACGCTCGGCGTCGAACCACTTGACCTTGCCGGTCGGCACGGCGCACCCCTTGTCTCGCAGACGCTTGTCCCCGGGAGTTTACCGGGCGGGCCCCCACCGTCGTCGCCGTCATTCCTCCGGGACGGCGACCGCCGCGTCCGGCGCGGTGGGCGTGTGGCCGACGAGGTCCATGAACTCGTCCTCGTGCCGGCGCAGGAACGCCCGGACGTAGGGGCAGAGCGCGATGACGCGCAACCCTCGCGCGCGGGCGCTCTCCAGCGCGAAGCGCACCAGGTGCGCGGCGATCCCCTGGCCCTCGTGCTCGGGCGGCACCTCGGTGTGGGTGAAGACGAGCACGTCGTCGCGCGCCGTGTAGTAGGCCTCGCCGACGAGCGTGCCGTCCGGGAGCCGTGCCTCGAACCGTTCCTGCTCGGGCGCGTCGGCCACGGTCACATCCATGCCCCGATGGTGCCGTGCGCGCGGCGATCCGGCACCCGGGCACGCGCCAGCCCGGGAGCGGGTCCTGTGGATGACGGGCCGCGGCCGCGCGGTGACGTCTCTACGGTCGCCGCGTGACACCCGGCTTCGGCGAGGACATCGCTCCACGAACCGCGCGCCTCTGCGTGCGCCTCAGCCCCGCCTCGCTGAGCCGGCTCCGCGAGGCGGCCGACCTCCGCGCGCAGGACGTCACCTCGTTCGTCCTCTGGACGGCGCTGGATCGGGCGGCCGACATCGTCGCCCTGGAACGTCGCACGCGCCCCGCGCCGGCGACACCTGACCTGCCCGACCCCGAGCCGATCGTCCGCGACCCCGACGATCCCGACGACGACCTCTGGGACGACCGCCGCGTGGCCCGCGAGCCACTCGACCTGCAGCGCGCCGTCTTCGCCGGGCTCAAGGCGCAGCGCGCAGACCAGCGCCGCCGGGACCTCGAACGCGAGGCGCGCGCGCACGAGGAGCAGCGGTCCCGCGAGCGAGACCTGGCGCCGCAGGAAGGCGAGCGAGACCTGGTGCCGCAGGAAGGCGAGCGAGACCTGGTGCCGCAGGAAGGCGAGCAAGACCTGGTGCCTCGGGCGCGCGAGGCCTGGTAGCTCGACCGGGCGCCGTCACGCCACGACCGCCGACTCGAGCACGCGACCCGCACGCTCGACGTGGGCCCGCCGCCGGTCGAGACGCGTGGGTGCGACCGACGGCCCCACACCGAACGTGCCTCCCGAGCGCGCCCGTCCAGCGCGCGTCCAGCACACCACCGAGCGTGCCCGTCGAGCGCGCCTTCAGGGGCATGCCGCCCGGCGGCCGCCGATGCCGTTTCGCTTTCACGCGTACGCCCAAGAGGCGCACACCGGGCGTACGCCGCGACGAAGAACCACCTCCGCCGAGCTACGTGCGGGCACTCACCAGGCGCACACCGGGCGTACGCCGCGACGAAGAACCACTTCCACCGAGCTACATGCGGGCGCACACCAGGCGCACACCGGGCGTACGCCGCGCGGAGAAGCCACTTCCATCGAGTTGCGTGCGGGCACTCACCAGGCGCACACCGGGCGTACGCCGCGCAGGGGAACCACTTCCACCGAGCTACGTGCGGGCACTCACCAGGCGCACACCGGGCGTACGCCGCGCAGGGGAACCACTTCCGCCGGGGCCGTCGTCGTCCTCGTCATCCGCCCGGCCTGGAGTCCGTCGCCCCGGGCCCGCACGCGGCGTACGGGCCGAGGTCAGGCGTGCGCGAGGCGGTCCAGGGCGAGGGCGGCCAGGACTGCGGGGCCGACCGCGAGCGCCTCGTCGGCGAACCGCGCGGCGGCCGAGTGGTTGTACGGCGCGGTGGCCGGGTCGAGCTCCGCGGGCGTGGCGCCGAGCCAGAAGAACGCCCCCGGCACCTGCTCCAGGACGTACGAGAAGTCCTCGGCCCCGAGCACGGGCTGCGGGTCCTCGGTGTACGCGTCCTCGTCGTACATCGCGGTGGCCAGGGCCGCCAGTCGCGCGACCTCGCCGGCGTGGTTGACCGTCACCGGGTAGCCGGGGATCCACTCGAGCGTCGCGGTCATGCCGTGCGCGGCCGCGATGCCGTCGACGAGGCGCCGGATCCGTTCCTCCGCGGCGGCACGGTGCTCCGGCGACAGGGTGCGGACCGTCGCGTCGAGCAGCGCGTCGTCGGGGATGACGTTGTTCGCGGTGCCCGCCTGGATGAGGCCGGCCGTCACCACGACCGGGTCGAACACGTCGAACGTGCGCGTCACCATCGACTGCAGCGCGAGCAGGATCTCCGCGGCGACCGGCACCGGGTCGGCCGCGTACCAGGGTGTGGACCCGTGGCCGCCCCGGCCGTGGACCACCGCGCGGAACCGGTCGGCGGCGGCCAGCAGCGGCCCGGGACGGGACGCGAGCCGGCCCGCCGGGCGCAGCGAGGCCTGCACGTGCAGGCCGTAGCCGGCCACCACCCGCTCTCCGGCCGCCTCGAGCACACCCTCGGCGATCATGAGCTCGGCGCCGCCGTCGCCCTCCTCACCCGGCTGGAACATGAAGACGACCGATCCGGGCAGCTCCGCACGCCGGGCCGCCAGCAGCCGCGCGGCACCCACCAGGCCGGCCACGTGCATGTCGTGCCCGCAGGCGTGCATCGCCCCGACGTTCTCGGACGTGAACGGCTCCCCGGTCGCCTCGGTGACCGGCAGCCCGTCCATGTCCCCGCGCAGCAGCACGGAGGGCCCCGGGCGTCCGCCGCGCAGCACGGCGACCACCGAGTCGAGCGCCCGCCCCGTCGTCACCTCGAGGCCGAGCGGCGCGAGCGCCTCCAGGATCAGCGCCTGCGTCGTGGGCAGCCGCAGGCCGATCTCCGGCGTGCGGTGCAGCGCGTGGCGCAGCGCGGCGACCTCGGGCAGCTGGGCCTCGGCGTCGGCGCGCAGCCCGGCGAGGGTGGCGGGATCCAGGGACATGGTGGGCCTCCGGGACGGGATCGACGCGTCACGCTATCGCCACCCGTGGGTGCCCCGGGGGCCACCGACGGGACCGGCCGAACGTAAAGTTGTGCGGATGGCCATCTCCGGGTACCTCACCGCGCTGGACGACGAGCAGCTCGTCGCCCTGCTGCGTCGCAGGCCGGACCTGGCCACCCCCTCCCCCGTGACGCTGGCCTCGCTCGCGGTGCGGGCGACGTCGCGCTCCAGCCTGGAACGGGCGCTGGCCTCGGTCGACGCGGCGGTGCTCCAGGCGGTCGAGGCGGTGGTGGCGCTGGCGCCCGACGGGCCGCCGAGCCGCGAGCGCGTCGTCGCCGCGATCGCCGGCACCGGGACCAGCTCCGACACCGGGACTGGGACCGAAACCCGGACGGGGACCGGGACCGGCTACGGGACCACCTCCGGCGCCGGGCCCTCCCCGACACGGGACGCGGCCGGCGCCGACGCCGGCCCGGGGCAGGATGCGGCGGTCGTCGCGCGCGCGCTCGACGACGCGATCGGCCTCGCGCTGGTCTGGCCGGACGACGACGGGCTGCATGCGGCGCCCGGGTTGGCCGAGATCCTCGGCCCCTACCCGGCGGGCCTGGCGTCAGCCGGCGCGGTGGCCGGGACCGGCGCGATGACCGGGGCCGGCGCGATGACCGGGACCGTCGCGGTGGCCGGGACCGTCGCGGTGGCGGGGACCGTCGCGGTGGCCGGGACCGGCACGACGTCCGACGAGCCCGACGAGCGCGGGGCCGACGCCCCTGCCGTGCCGGACGACCTGCCAGCAGACTCGCGCGCGGTGCTCGACGCGCTGACGTGGGGGCCCCCGGTGGGGCTCGTGCCGCCGCCCGGCAGCCCCGCCGTGCCGGCGGTGGCACGGCTGCTGGACACGGGCCTGCTGGTGCGCGGCGGGCCACGCCAGGTGGTGCTGCCGCGGACGGTCGCGCTCGCCCTGCGGCAGGGGCGCACGCACCGTGCGGTGGCGCGCCCGCCGGCCGCGGCGTGGCCCGTGCGCCGGCCCGAGGCGGTCGCCGCCGAGTCGGCGGGCGCCGCCGAGCGGGCGGTCCGGCTCGTCGTGCGGCTCGTGGCGACATGGGGCGAGCAGCCGCCGTCGGCCCTGCGGTCGGGCGGCCTGGGCGTGCGCGACCTGCGGTGGCTGGCGCACGCGCTCGACGTCGCCGAGGAGGAGGCGGCCTTCGTCGTCGAGCTCGCGGCCGCCGCGGCACTGGTCGCCGACGACGGCGAGGAGCGCCCCTCGTTCGCGCCGACCGAGGACGCCGACGCGTGGCTGCGCCGCGACCTGCCGGGGCGGTGGGCGCACCTGGCCCTCGCGTGGCTGGAGAGCGAGCGCACGCCGTGGCTCGTCGGGACGCGCGACGAGCGTGGCTCGGCGCACGGCGCGCTCGAGCCGGACCTGCACCGGCGCTGGGTGCCGCGCGTCCGCGGCGCGGTGCTCGGCGTGCTGGCCGCGGCCCCCACCGGCGCCGCGCCCGCGCTCGACGACGTGCTCACGGTGCTGCGCTGGCGCACGCCGCGCAACGTGCCGCCAGCGGGCGCCGTCACCGCGCTGCTGCGCGAGGCGGCGCTGCTCGGGGTGACCGGCGCCGGCGCCCTCGCGCCGGCGGGCCGCGCGCTGCTCCCGGCCACCCCCGTCGGCCCGGCGAGCCGGACCACCGCCG
>JAJYTJ010000230.1 GCA_021793115.1 Actinomycetes bacterium
CGCCGGCGATGAGAGGCGGAAGAAGCACAGCTGCCCCACCTTCATGCCGGGCCACAGCTGGATGGGCAGCGTGGCGACGTTCGAGAGCTCGAGCGTCACGTGCCCGGTGAACCCGGGGTCGACGAACCCGGCGGTCGAGTGCGTGAGGAGGCCGAGCCGGCCGAGCGAGGACTTGCCCTCGAGCCGCGCCGCCACGTCGTCGGGCAGCGTCACGGCCTCGTAGGTGGAGCCGAGCACGAACTCCCCGGGGTGCAGCACGAGCGGCTCGCCGGTGGGCACCTCCACCAGGCGCGTCAGCTCCGGCTGCTCCAGCGCGGGGTCGATCACGGCGTACCGGTGGTTGTCGAACAGCCGGAAGTACTTGTCGAGCCGCACGTCAATGCTCGACGGCTGGATCATGGCGGGCTCGTAGGGGTCGAGGCGGACGCGGCCCGACTCGAGCTCGGCCCGGATGTCGCGGTCGGAGAGCAGCACGTGCACACGATAGTCGGCCGCCCTGGGACGGGGGCGGCGGGAGGCTGCCTGTCGACTCCCACCCGGGCCCGCTATGCTGACACCGGGAACGCGTGGGAGCGCTCCCTCACGACCATCGAGAGGCGCCCGCTCATGCGCTACGGCCACTTCGACGATGAAGCGCGCGAATACGTCGTCACCACGCCGCACACGCCCTACCCGTGGATCAACTACCTGGGGTCGGAGCGCTTCTTCTCGCTCATCTCGCACCAGGCGGGGGGCTACTCGTTCTTCCGCGACGCCCGCATGCGGCGGCTGACGCGGTACCGGTACAACAACATCCCCGCGGACGCGGGCGGCCGGTACCTCTACGTCAACGACGGCGGCGACGTGTGGACGCCGTCCTGGCTGCCGGTCAAGGCGGACCTCGACACGTTCGAGACCCGCCACGGCCTGGGCTACACGCGGATCACGGGCGAGCGTCGCGGCGTGCGCGTCGAGACGCTGCACTTCGTGCCGCTCGGCGAGGACGCCGAGGTCCAGAAGATCACGGTGACCAACACGTCCCCGGCACCCAAGCACCTGCGCCTGTTCACGTTCGTCGAGTTCGCCCTCTGGAACGCGCAGGACGACCAGACGAACTACCAGCGCAACCTCTCGCTGGCCGAGGTCGAGGTGGAGCAGGACGGGCCCTACGGCTCGGCGATCTACCACAAGACCGAGTACCGCGAGCGCCGGGACCACTACGCCGTGTTCGCCGTCAACGCGCACGCCGACGGCTTCGACACCGACCGCGACTCGTTCGTCGGGCCGTGGAACGGGCTCGGCGAGGCGGCCGTGCCGCGCGCGGGGGAGTCGACGAACTCGGTCGCCTCCGGCTGGTACCCGATCGGCTCCCACGGCCTGACCGTGGACCTGGCGCCGGGGGAGTCGCGCGAGCTCGTCGTCGTCCTCGGCTACGTGGAGAACCCGGACGACGAGAAGTGGGCCGACGACGCCCACCAGCTGGTCAACCGCGAGCGCGCGCACGCGCTGCTCGGCCGGTTCGCCACCGCGGCCCAGGCGGACGCGGCGTTCGAGGCGCTGCGCACCTACTGGACGGACCTGCTGTCCACCTACTCGGTGACCAGCGGCGACGAGAAGCTGGACCGGATGGTCAACGTCTGGAACCAGTACCAGTGCATGGTGACGTTCAACATGAGCCGGTCGGCGAGCTACTTCGAGACCGGCATCGGCCGCGGCATGGGCTTCCGCGACTCCAACCAGGACCTGCTGGGCTTCGTCCACCTCGTCCCGGAGCGGGCGCGCGAGCGGATCCTCGACATCGCCGCGACCCAGATGGCGGACGGCTCGGCCTACCACCAGTACCAGCCGCTGACGAAGCGCGGGAACAACGACATCGGCTCCGGCTTCAACGACGACCCGCTGTGGCTCATCGCCGGCGTGGCCGCCTACGTCCGGGAGACGGGTGACTGGTCGATCCTCGACGAGCCCGTGCCGTTCGACAACGAGGCCGGCTCCGAGGTGCCGCTGTTCGAGCACCTCACGCGCAGCTTCGAGTTCACGGTGGACCACCGTGGCCCGCACGGGCTGCCGCTCATCGGCCGCGCGGACTGGAACGACTGCCTCAACCTCAACTGCTTCTCCACCACGCCGGGCGAGAGCTTCCAGACGACGGAGAACAAGGCCGGCGGCGTCGCCGAGTCGGTGTTCATCGCCACGATGTTCGTCAAGTACGGCGCCGAGTACGCCGACCTCGCCGAGCGCCGGGGGCTGCCCGAGGTCGCGGCCCGGGCCCGGGCACTGGCCGACGAGATGCGCACCGCCGTGCTGACGCACGGCTGGGACGGCAGGTGGTTCCTGCGGGCGTACGACTTCTTCGGCAACCCCGTGGGCACCGACGCCTCGCCCGAGGGCAAGATCTGGATCGAGCCGCAGGGCTTCGCGGTGCTCGCCGGCATCGGCGTGGGCGCGGGGCCGGACGACGAGTCCGCACCCGCCATCCAGGCGCTGGACTCGTCGGCCGAGATGCTCGGCACGCCGCACGGGATGGTGCTGCAGTACCCGGCCTACACCACGTACCAGGTGGAGCTGGGCGAGGTCTCCACCTACCCGCCCGGGTACAAGGAGAACGGCGGCATCTTCTGCCACAACAACCCGTGGGTGATCATCGGCGAGACGGTCGTCGGCCGCGGTGACCTGGCGTTCGACTACTACAAGCGGATCACGCCCGCCTACCGCGAGGACATCAGCGACGTGCACCGGCTCGAGCCGTACGTGTACGCGCAGATGATCGCGGGCAAGGAGGCCGTGCGGCACGGCGAGGCCAAGAACTCGTGGCTCACCGGCACGGCGGCCTGGAACTTCGTCGCCGTGTCGCAGTACCTGCTGGGCGTGCGGCCGGACTTCGACGGCCTGGTGGTCGACCCGCAGATCGGGCCGGAGGTGCCGAGCTTCACCGTGACGCGCGTGGCGCGGGGGGCGACGTACGTCATCGACGTGACGAACTCCGGCGCGCGCGGTGCCCGGGGCTCGCTCGTCGTGGACGGCCGGCCGGTCGAGGGCAACCTCGTGCCGTACGCGCCCGCCGGCACCACGGTGCACGTCACCGTCACGCTCTAGGTTCCATGGCGCTCGACGAGATCCACCGGCCCGCGCCGGCGACCTCCCCCGTGCTGACCCTGCGGTCAGACCGGTGGGAGGTCGACGTGCTGCCCGGCACGGGCGCGGCCCTGGCGGCGGGCCGCATCCGCACGGCGGACGGGGTGTGGCGCGACCTGCTGCGGCCCATGCCACGCAGCCGGCGCGGCGACCCGGAGCGCGCGGCCAGCTTCCCCATGCTGCCGTGGTCCAACCGCATCGACGCCGGGGTGCTGCCCTTCGCGGGCCGCACCTGGCAGCTGCAGCGCAACGGCGCCGACGGCACGGCCATCCACGGCGCGCTGCGCCAGGCGCCCTGGACGGTGGCCGAGCGGGACGAGGGCGGCGTGCTGCTCGAGGCCGCCGCGGCGGACATGGTGGGCGTGAACTTCCCGTGGTTGTTCGCGGCGCGCGTGGGCTACGCGCTGGCCGGCGACTCCCTCGAGGTGACCACGACCCTGCGCAACGAGGACCGCGTGCCGTTCCCCGCCGGGTTCGGCCACCACCCGTATTTCCGGCGCTCGCTCGTCCCCGTGGGCTGCGCCATGCCCTACGAGCCCGGCCAGCCCCTGCTGCGGATCGGCGCGAACGCGGGGTACGTGCTGCACGGCGGCCTCGCGGTCGACGCCGCGGGAGCGATCCCACCCCGGGCGGACTTCCGCGTCGAGCGGCGCGTGAGCGTGCTGCACGTGGACGACGTGCTCACCGACCGCACGCCCGGCCCGCTGGCCACGCTGCGCTACGCCGACCCCGACGTCACCGTGACGCTCGAGGCCGACGAGGCGTACTCGCACGTGGTCCTCTACGTGCCCCGGGGCCGCAGCCACCTGGCGGTGGAGCCGACGACGCACGTCAACGGGGGCTTCGCCCTCTATGCGGCGGGCGTGCCGGGCACCGGCGTGGTGGTGCTGGAGCCGGGCCAGGAGATGACCGCGCGCTTCCGCGTCACGGTCGCGGGCTGACCGGGAGCACCAGCACGCCGTCGCCGAGCTCCGTGAAGCCGAGTCTCAGGTAGAAGGCCAGCGCCGCGGTGTTGCGCGGGTCGATCCGCAGGTGCAGGCCCGGCACGCCGCGCTCCGCGAGCGCCGCGGCGAACGCCGCGATGAGCCGGCGGCCCCAGCCTTGGCCCTGGCGCCGCGGCAGCAGGTCGATGTGCAGGTGGGCCGGGTAGCCGGCCGGCGCCGCGTCGTGCGGCGGGTGGTGGATGAGGTGGACCAGGCCGTGGTCGGCCGTACCGTCGTCGGGCCCCAGCGGGTAGCGCGCGCGCAGCGGCGGCCACCAGTGCTCGTCCTGCCACGCCGCGAAGGCGGCGCTGTCCGCGGTGCCGACGAGGTAGCCCGCCACGCCCTCGTCGTCCGCCACGACGAAGCTCAGCAACGGGTCGGCCGCGGGGTACGGGCGGCAGTAGACGTGCGCGAGGAGCTCGGGGTCGCGGTAGAGCGGCGTGGCGTCGCGGCCGGCGTCGCCGGTGAGAAGGCAGATGCGCGACATCGCGGGCAGGTCGCCCGGGCGGTAGGCGCGAAGCTCGGGCACGCCGACAGGATCTCAGCCCGGCGGCCGTCGCGAGCCGGGCCTCGCCGGCCGTCGGGAACCCCGCGGGTCCGACGGCGTCGGCCGGTCGGCAACCCCGCGGTCCCGGCCTCGTCGTCCGGTCGGTAACCCCGTGGACCCGATCTGGTCTACCAAATCGATTCCCACTTGTGGTATACCAGGCTGGTTGGACCCCCAGCGCAGGCGGTCTGACCGGCTTGCCTGCGGACGCATCGGATTCTCGGAGACACCCATGTCGGCAATGCTGCTGATGAACGTCCTGCTCGACGGCTACCCCGAAACCCAGGACATC
>JAJYTJ010000039.1 GCA_021793115.1 Actinomycetes bacterium
GGAGGCTATCCACCACGGCTCAGCCGTTGAGGAACGCCGTCTCAGGGTGGAGTGGCCGAGAGGCGAGGCAGCGGCCTGCAAAGCCGTATACACGGGTTCGAATCCCGTCTCCACCTCGGAGTTCCACCCCATGGGCGATTGGCGCAGCGGGAGCGCGCTTCCCTGACACGGAAGAGGTCACTGGTTCGATCCCAGTATCGCCCACCAGCATCACTGCAGCTCGCAGGCCGTTTCGGAGAGATCCGGAACGGCCTTCTTGCTCCCCGGAGGCGTCCGTACCACCCATCGCACGATGGCCTTCCACGTCGCGGTCACCACGACGCCCAAGGCCACGAGCTACGCCACCAGCCGGGACGTCTCGGCCAGCCGTCGGTGGGAGCAGTGACGGGCTCAGGGACTCATGCCTCTGGCGGGCGCCGGGCAGCCTGCGGTCCGATGGGCCGGAAGGGGATGACGACGATGGCGACAACCACGGACACGCGGGTCGAGGCCATCAGCACGGCGTTGGGGCGGAACGCCGAGTCGCTTGCGTCGCTGCTCAGGCAGGTCCCTGATGCGACGCCGAGAGCGATCGGGGTCTGGAGCATCGGGGAGACCGCGAACCATGTCGCAGGCAGTCATGCGTACTTTCTGGCGGCAGCGCGTGGCGAGGCGACGCTCGAGAGCCTGGACGAGGTTGATGCCAGCAATGCGCGGTCCCTCGCCGAAGATCCCGAACGTGACCTCTCGGTGCTTGCCGAACGCCTGGAGGCAGGCGTCAAGGAGTTGGCGGGCTACGCCGGCACGGTGGCAGGCAACCCGGTCGTGGAGCCGTTCACCGGCGTGCACGTGCCGCTCTCGACGCTGCTGGCGATAGAGCTCGGTGAGGTGCTGGTGCACGGTTACGACATCGCGCGCGCCGCCCGCCTCCCGTGGCGGATCGAGCCCTCGGACGCCCTGGCCGCGCAGCGCGAGTTCGTCGCGCTTCTGCCCTACCTGGTGGACGAGAAGCGCTCCGCGGGTGTGCGCCTGACCGCCGAGCTGCGGATCAGGGGGATGCCGTCCATCAGGGTGAGCGTTCACGACGCAGTCTTGGAGGCGGGCAGCCGGGCCGGCCAGACGGTCGACTTCACGATGTCGGTCGATCCTGCGGCCTATCTGCTCATGTCCTTCAACCGAGTGAACCCGCTCGGTCAGGTGCTGCGCGGGAAGCTGCTGGTGTGGGGCCGACGGCCGTGGAAGGTCGCGACCTTCCAGTCGATCCTCAACACGTAGCCGCCTCGCCCCGGGTGAAGGTTCTGCGCGGCGCCCGGTCGACGAGATTCCGTCGACAGACGAAGCCGGACGCCTTCCACGCGACGTTGGCGAGGCGGGCGGGGCGTGTGCGGCTGCCACGCTCGTGCGCGGGGAGGCCGCTCAGCTCGTCGTACGCGGCCGACGAGTGCGACCTTGGACCCGTCGCCGCGCTCGCGCAGAGGCGCTCGCTGACCTTCGTCGCCTCGTCCAGACCCGATCGGTCTGTCGGCACCGTCACCTCCGCGGGCGCAGCGCGTCCATCACGAGGTCCAGCAGGCGCGCTCCTCGCTCGGCGTCGGTGCTCGTCGCGGTCGCGACGAGCACCCCGCGGAGCAGCAGAGTCACGTCGTCGGGCGCCACGTCGGGGCGCAGCGACCCGTCCGCAGCCCCCGCCTCGAGCAAGGAAGCGAGGGCCGCGGTGACCCCCGCCCACGCGTCGTGCTCATGGGCGCCCGTCCCTGCGCAGTCCAGGCGAGGAGTGTGCCGATCATCCCGCGCTCGGTCGCCGTGAACCGGGTGTAGCGCACGAGCCACTCGCGCAGCGCCGCGTCCAGCGTGAGGTCGTCGAGCAGAACCCGCGCCGCCCGAGCGAGGTCCTCGAGCTCGGCCGCGTGCACCACCGCGACGAGCTTGTCGCGGTGGCGTCGAGCGTCGGCGCGCATCGGCCGCACCTCGCGTGCGGCCGGGACGTGAGCCCAGGCGCCGGGGCAGCGGATGATGAGTCCAGAACGAAATGGGAGGGTCCTCCGTTTCCCGCGATACCGTGTCGGCTCCGGACGGAGCATCGTCCGCCTCAGCCGTCGTCTCACAGGATCGAGTCCTCACCGATGAGCCTGTCGCCCCAGTCGTCTCCCGGGGGGCGTGCCGAGATCGCCAGCCACTCGGTCGCTCGCATCGGCTACGGCGCCATGCAGCTGCAGCGCCTGCACGACGACCGCCCTGCCGCGCAGCAGGTGGTTCGGCGCGCGATCGAGCTCGGCGTGGACCACATCGACACCGCCCCGTTCTACGGCCACGGCTTCGTTGACGCGGTGCTGCGCGACACTCTGCGCCCGGATGACGGTGTCACCATCGTGTCGAAGGTCGGCGCGGCGGCCGACACCAGCGGCCCGTTCCCGATGCGTCCCGCGCAGCGTCCCGAGGAGCTGCGCGCAGGCGTCGAAGCGAGCCTGCACCAGCTCGGCGTCGAGCGGATCGACGTCGTCAACCTGCGCCGCATGGAGGGCCGGCTGCGCATCCCGGTCTCGCCGGACCAGGTCGTCGACCTCGACGACCAGCTCGCAGTGATGCTCGCGATGCGCGACGAGGGCCTCCTCGGCGCCATCGGTCTCAGCAACGTGGGCATGGAGACCGTCCAGCGCGCGCTGCCCGTCCGGATCGCGTGCGTGCAGAACCCCTACAGCCTCGTCGCGCGCGACGACGAGGAGCTCCTGCGCCTGTGCGCGGAGCACGGCATCCCGTGGGTGCCGTTCTTCCCGCTGGGCGGCGCGTTCCCGGGTGCCCCGCGCGCCGACGACCAGCCGACGGTTCTCAAGATCGCCGGCGAGCTGGGGTTCACCCCTTCGCAGGTCGCGCTCGCGTGGCTGCTGCACCACGCGCCGCACACCCTGCTCATCCCGGGCACAGCCTCCGCCGCCCACCTCGAGGCGAATCTCGCTGCCGGCTCCGTGCCGCTCGACGCCGCTGCGCTCGCGCGCCTCGACGCCATCCGGGCAGTGCCCGGCGCGCACTGAGAAGAAGGACTGCGTGAGTCTGGATCGCGACGAGCTCGCGCGCACCAGCGCCGAGCTGCACGCGAGCTTCACCGGCACGAGCCTGACCCGCGAGCAGGTCGCCCCCGACCTCGGCCTCACCCTCGGGGAGCTCGCCGACACGCTCCCACTCCAGCACGCGGGCCCGGCACTCGGCCGGCTTCTGCGCAACGACCCCCTTCAGGTGCTCGAGGACCGGTCTGTGGCTCGCCGCCTCCGCGTTCGTCGCCACCACACGCTCCGAGGACTGGGTGCACCCGCCGGGATGCTCATCCTCGTCTGGTTCGCCCTGCTCGCGTTCCGCCCCGCCCCGCGCCCGCAACGGTCGCGGCACCGGAGGTCGCGGACGACGGGAGCCGGCACGTCACCGCCGCCCGCCGACCCGGCCGACACCCGCCGACAGGGAGCGGGTGGCGCACGGCTTGCGGTTCAGGAGGTCCCGCTTCAGCAGCGACAGGAACGACTCCATCGCTGCGTCGTCCGCGGCATCCGGGCATGACGTACCAGCGCCATGGCCTCGTGAGCTGGAGCGCGGCGCGTTCTCATGGGCTCCGAGGCACGAGGATCTGCTGGATCGCCGGCGCCAGGACCCCGACGAGCTCTTCGGTGTCCGCTGAGACGAGCGTGGGCACGCCGATGATGCGGCGTCCGGTGACGATGCCCACGAGCATCGACGACGCCAGACCGGCGCGCAGGGCGGCGTCCGCATCGGTGCGCGCGCGGGTGCCGTCCAGGAGTCGGGATTCGATGAAGTCGCGCAGCTGCTTGCTCGCGTTCTCGTTGACGATCGCCCCGCGCAGCATCGCCATCAGCGGGTCGGAGTCTTCGGGCGGGCCTTCCCAAGCGGCCAGGTAGGCGCGCACCACGCGTTCCCCCAGGTGCACGTCCGGTCCGTCGAATGCGGTGTCGAACCGTTCGAGTGCCGACGGGGGGATGGCCATCACCGCCGCGAAGAGCTTGTCCTTCGACCCGTAGAACTGCATGACCTGGGACGCGTCGACCGACGCGTCCGCGGCGACCCGGCGGATCGTCGTGGCGGCGAAGCCATCGCTCGCGAATCGCGCGCGTGCTGCGTCGAGCACCGCCTGGCGGGTGCTCGGCGCGCCGGGGCGCCGACCGGGCGGTCGCTTCGCCGCGCCCTTCGGTTGCCCCGTCGTCTCTGCGTCCTTGGCGTGGCCCATCACGCCCCCGAATCTAGCTGCCCGTACTCGTACTCAACGAGTGTTGAGGTTTAGGTCGGACGAACGTACGCTCGCGGCAGACCACGAGCCGTCCGGGCCCTGGGGACGTCCAGAGGATGCGAGCAGAGGAGCTCACCGTGAGCGCTGACCAGAAGATGTTCATCCCGTCGCACCCCCTCCCCCCGGCGCGCACCGGGCTGCTCACCGGCTTCGACCCGGGGACGAGGACCCTGCGGGCCGGTCACCAGGTGGCACCCCAGTTCCGTCCGCTGCCCGTCGACGTCGTCTTCGAGAAGGACGTCCCTGTGCAGCTGCGCGACGGGGTGACCGTCCACGTCGACCTGTTCCGCCCTGTCGGGGCCGAGCGGGTGCCGGTCATCGTGGCGTGGAGCCCGTACGGCAAGGGTCAGGGGACCTCGCCGAGCGTGATGGGCGTGTTCGGGCTCGTCGGCCTGGCGAACGAGATCGTCTCCGGCCTGGAGAAGTTCGAAGGGCCCGACCCGGCCTACTGGTGTGCCCGTGGGTACGCGATCTGCAACCCCGACATCCGCGGTGTCGTGGATTCCGACGGTGACAGCGTCCTGTGGGACCGGCAGGAGGGTCGCGACTGCTACGACGTGATCGAGTGGCTCGCCCAGCAGGAGTGGTGCACGGGCAAGGTGGGGATGAGCGGGACGTCCTACCTCGCGGTGTCGCAGTGGTTCACCGCTGCCGAGCAACCGCCGCACCTGGCGGCCATCAACCCGTGGGAAGGCGTCAGCGACGTCTACCGCGACCTGGTGATGCGCGGCGGCATGCCCGACACGGGCTTCGCGGAAC
This sequence comes from Actinomycetes bacterium, assembly GCA_021793115.1. The sequence goes on from JAJYTJ010000039.1 coordinate 5,027, forward strand.
AGCTCCAGGAGGGCAGCTTCTTCGGCAAGAACCAGAAGGAGGACATCCTCTCCGAGGTCGAGCGGCATCCGCTGATGACGGAGCTGTGGGAGAACAAGATCCCCGCCTTCGAGAGGATCACGGCTCCCGCGTACGTCGTGGCCAGCTACTCGAACACCCTGCACACCGCCGGAACCTTCCGGGCCTGGCGGCGCATGGCCTCCACCGACAAGTGGCTGCGGATCCACAACAGCCAGGAGTGGCCCGACTACTACGACGAGGAGAACGTCGAAGACCTGCGCCGCTTCTTCGATCACTACCTGCTCGGCCAGGACAACGGCTGGCAGAGCACGCCGCGCGTTCGGTACGCGGTCCTCGACCTCGAAGGTGGGGACGAGGTCGGGGTTCCTGCCGGAACCTTCCCCCCGGCGGATGTCACGTCGACGAAGCTCTACCTCGACGCCCGGTCCCGGACGCTGACCACCACGGCGCCGGCCGACGAGACCTCGACCGGGTACACCGTCGACGCGAACCCCAGTGCCGTGTCGTTCCTCACGCGGTTCGACCGTGAGACGGTCATGGTGGGCTACCCCAAGGCGCACCTGTGGGTCGAGGCCGTCGGCGCCGACGACATGGACCTGTTCGTCCTGATCCAGAAGCTCGACGTGTCCGGGACGCCGCTGCAGGCGTTCACCGTGCCGAACCGAAGCGCGATGGTCCACGACCTGACCGACCACGGCGCGACCATCCTTCGGTACAAGGGCTCCGACGGCAGGCTGCGGGTCTCCGCGCGACACCTCGACGAGGCGCTCTCGACCGACGACGTACCGGCGCACAGCTTCGACCGGGTCGAGAAGCTGTCAGCCGGCCAGATCGTCGACATCGAGCTGGACCTGTTCCCGATCGGTCTCGCGTTCCACGCCGGAGAGCAGCTGCGTTTCGTCGTCAGCTCGCGGAACCTGCTCGGGACCCTGATGCCGGCGATCCGTGAGTACACGGGCGCGAACGGCGGGCGGCACGTCATCCACACCGGCGGTGAGCACCCCTCGTACCTTCAGCTTCCCATCCAGAACGGCTGACCGGCAGCGCGGCCTCCGCGACGACGAGTGAGGGACGGCGAGGATGAACATCTCGAGCCTGAGGTACTTCATCGCCGTCGCGGAGTTCGCCAGCTTCACCCGAGCGTCCGAGCGGATCTTCGTGTCGCAACCGACGCTCAGCCGTCAGGTCCAGGACCTCGAGGAGACGTTGGGGGTCCAGCTCTTCGTCCGTCAGAAGGGCTCACTCGTCCTGACGATGCCGGGGGTCCGGCTGCTGCGGGAGGCGAAAGAGATCGTCAGGCGATGTGAGGCACTCAAGGACGTCGTCCACCAGGATACCGACGACGTCGTCGGGGTCCTGAACATCGGTTACCAGGCCTTCCTGGACACCACCGTCATGTACAGCATGATGAGGTCCCTCGCGAAGAAGCACCCGGGCGTCGACTTCGCCCTGTCCCGCGGCACTCCCCCGGAGCTGAGGCACAGTCTCCTGTTCGGGCTCTGTGACGCGATCTTCACCCTCAAGACCTGCGTGACCTCCATGCCTCATGTCACGTCGATGCGGATCGCCGAGAACCGGCTCCAGGTGGCGGTCCCCGGGAACCATCGACTCGCGGGCCGCACCACGATCGACCTGTCGGAGCTCGCGGACGAGCACCTGATCATGCTCGAGCACCGGATCTCCCCGTTGACGGTGGACTACGTCACGGGCCTGTTCATGAGGCGCGGGATATCGCCGGAGTCCGCCTACTACGTCGACAATGCCGAGACCGCTCTGTTCCTGGTGGGCACCGGCAAGGGCATCACGTTCGTGCACTCGCAGATGAACATCGACATGCTCGACGACCCCGACGCCATCACGGTCCTGGACATCGACGGCCTCGACGACGAGCTGGACTACGTCCTTGCCTACCGGCCCGGCGGCGCCAACCCCCTCCTGCCCCTGTTCGTCGCCGAGCTCGCGGGACTCGCGAGCACCGAGGACTCGGCGGGCTGAGGCGGGCGACGACGCACCAACTCAGAGCATGGGGACGACCGGCCCGGTGATGGCCAGCTCGGCGTCGGTCGCACCGAGGACCTCGTCGACGGTGAACGACGGGTTGATCTCGGTGAGGACGAGGCCGGTCGGGGTGACGCAGATCACCGCCATCTCGGTGACGATGAGGTCGACGCAGGCGACGGCGGTCAGCGGCAGGGTGCAGGTCATCAGGATCTTCGGGGCGCCCCTCTGGGTGTGCTCCATCGCCACGATCACGCGCTTGGCGCCGACCACCAGGTCCATCGCGCCACCCATCCCCGGCACCATCTTGCCCGGGATGATCCAGCTCGCCAGGTTCCCGGCAGCGTCCACCTGAAGGGCCCCGAGGACCGTGGCGTCCATGTGGCCGCCACGGATCAGGCCGAAGGATGTCGCCGAGTCGATGAACGCACCGCCGACAAGGCAGGACGCCGGCTGCCCGCCGGCGTCGACCACATGCGGAGACGTCTGATCCGCGGTGCACGACCCGGCGTCGACGATCCCGTTCTCGGACTCCAGGACGACGTGGACGCCGTCCGGGAGGTACTGAGGGACCTCGGTCGGCAGGCCGATGCCGAGGTTGACGAAGTCGCCGTCCTTCAGCTCACGGGCGACGCGGCGGGCGATGATCTGGCGCACCTGGGCCCTGTCGAGCGGGACACGGGACACGTCGGTCATCTGCCCGGTCATGCGAGCTCGTCTCCTTCGACGATCAGGTCCACGAGCACGCCGGGAGTGACGACGTCCTCCGGCGTGATGGCTCCGGGTTCGACCAGATGCTCGGCTTCGGCGATCACGAGATCCGCGGCGGTGGCCATCACGGTGTTGAAGTTGCGGGTCGTGCCGCGATACCAGACGTTGCCCCGCCTGTCGATGGTCGAGCCGGCGATCAGAGCGACGTCCGCGCGGAGCGGCTTCTCGAGCAGGAACTGCCTGCCGTCCACCTCGATGACCGGCTTGCCGTCGGCGATCGGGGTGCCGAGGCCCGTGGGAGTGAGCACCCCGCCCAGGCCGGCTCCGCCGGCACGGATCCGCTCGGCGAGGGTGCCCTGCGGCACGAGCTCGACCTCCAGCTCGCCGGCGTTCATCTGGGCGGCGACCGCAGGATTGAGCCCCACGTGCGATGCGTAGAGCTTGCGCAGCCGGCGCTGCTCGACAAGCTTCGCGATCCCGTAGCCGGGCCGCGAGGTGTCGGTGGCGATCAGGGTGAGGTCGGTCAGCCCGGCGTCACACATCGCTGCGATCAGGCCGTGCGGGTTTCCGCACCCCATGAACCCGCCGATCATCACGGTCATGCCGGGCTGCACGTGGGCGACCGCGTCGGCCATCGAGACGACCTTCGATCCGGCTTGCGCTACTGCTGGCATCGTACGGTCCTTCACGTCTCGAGCAGCAGGGCGTCGCCCTGGCCCGTCCCGCCGCACAGGGCTGCCACCGCGCGGCCGCCACCTCGACGGTGAAGCTCGTGGGCGAGGTGCACCACCAGGCGCGCCCCGGACTGGCCGATGGGGTGACCCAGGGCGATGGCCCCCCCGTGCACGTTGACCTTCTCCAGCGGTACGGCGAGCTGCCGCACCGCGTGCACGGCGACGGCGGCGAACGCCTCGTTGATCTCGAGCAGGTCCAGGTCCGCGACCGTCCAGCCCTGCTTGTCCAGGGCTGCCAGGATCGCGTTGCCGGGCTGCGGAGCCAGGGCCGGGGACGGCCCGGCTACCTGAGCCGCCGCCCGGAGCGTCGCAAGCACCGTCCAGCCCTCGGCGTCGGCCCGCCCACGCGTGGTGAGCACCACGGCCGCACCGCCGTCGTTGATCGTGGAGGCGTTGCCCGCGGTGATCGAGCCGTCAGGGCGGAACGCCGGACGCAAGGCTGCGAGAGTTGCAGCCGTCGTCTCGGGGCGGATGCCCTCGTCGCGCTCCACCACCGTCTCGCCCTTGCGCTGGGGCACGGTGACCGGCACGACCTCCGCGGTGAAGGCCCCGTCTTCCCAGGCCTGCGCCGCGAGTCGGTGGGAACGCTCGGCGATCTCGTCCTGCTCCGCGCGGGTCGCCGGGTAGTCCGCGATCCGGGTGTCGGTGTCCAGGCCCATCGCCTCGTGCGACCACGCATCCGACAACCCGTCGTTGGCCATCGAGTCGACGACGGTGACGCTGCCGAAGCCGTAGCCGAACCGGGAGCCGGTCAGCAGGTGCGGGGCGTTGGTCATCGACTCCATGCCGCCGGCCACCACCACCGCGGCGTCCCCCGCTCGGATCATCCGAGCGCCGTCGATGATCGCCGCCAGGCCGGACAGGCAGACCTTGCTGACGGTGCTCGCCGGCACGTCCCAGCCCAGTCCCGCCGCCACCGCGGCCTGCCGGGCCGGGCACTGCCCGAGCCCGGCCTGCAGCACTTGGCCCATGACCACGTGCTCCACCGCGAGAGGCGGCACTCCCCCGCGCTCCACCGCCGCCGCGATCGCGAGCGCGCCGAGCTGGACCGCCGGCACCGTGGCCAGTCCGCCCTTGAGGCGCCCGTTCGGCGTGCGGGCTGCTCCGACCACGACGACGTCGCTGGATGCTTCGGACATCAGAGCTCCTGGTGCTGGGCGCGGGCCGGGCGCGAGGAAGTCGCGCCCGGCCGGACGGTCTCGGGTTCGAGGCGTTGGAAGGGAGACGCCTGCTACGGCATCCGGGAACTCATGACGTCGTACCGCGCTGCCCACACAACGTCGTACGGGCGTTCGTCCCGTCCCGCCGCCTTGTCCTTTCCGGCGGCGGCGCGTTCCTCACCGTTCATCCACGCGTCGAAGCGGTCGTGGGTCTCGAACTCGTAGATGGTCTGGTACGTGGGGCAGGTCATCGCTCCGGGAGCGGCGTCGTACGTCTCCGTCGCCAGCCGGTAGCGGGTGACCCTGGCGACCTGACCGCCCTCGAGAAGCATGGGGACGTGGACCTCGTCATACCACCTGTTGAAGCGGTCTTCGTCCTCCGGACGGCATTGCAGCCCGACGGTCCAGATCACGGGTGAATCGGTCATCGCTGCGATGCCTGCTCTGCCGAGATGACCTTCAGGAACCGCACGGTCCCTTCTTCGCGGTGCTTGCGCAGCACGAAGTTCGTCATGACCGGGTGCTGCTCGTAGGCGGGCTCGGGTACGAGCGGGTTGCCGCTGGACTGGATCAGGCGGCAGGTGCGTCGGCTGATGCGCCAGCCACGATCGGTGCGGACCAGCTCGTCGTCGTACCAGCCACGCCCGATCCAGTCCGAACCGCCCGGTGCCGCATGGCGCACGAGCAGCGAGTCGCCGTAGGTGAACGCGTTCGCGGTGTCGCCGTCCACGTGCACCACGTGGCCCATCATCGTGTGCATGTGGTTGTCGAGGGTCTCGTGGAAGTCCTTGAAGGCGAACTTGACCTTGGCCAGCGACGTCCACACGGCCCCGGCGGGGCCGAAGTCTGCCTGCACGTCCTCCGTGAAGACCTCGTCCATCAGGTCCCATGCGTGGGCGTCCAGCGCGAGGCCGTAGAGGTTGATGACCTGGATGATCTCCACCTTGTCCTCGGTGATGCTCATCTCTGCGTTCCTTTCCGGTCGGTCAGGCTGCGGGTCGGTGCTCGATCAGCTCCAGGACGATTCCCAAGGGGTCCTTGAAGGTCAGGATCCGCAGCGTCCCGCCCGTCGGCGCCTGGACCGACTGCGGTTCGCAGAGCATCTCGACGTCGCCGCGCTGCAACAGCTTCGCGTGGATCGCATCGGTGTCGTCCACGTCGAAGGCCATGCGGGTGATCCCCACGTGGTTCATCTGCTTGTAGGGGCCGTCCGCGGCGACCGTCCTTGGTGTGAGGAACTCGATCAGGTCGATCACGGTGGCATTCTCCGTGAGCTTTCCACACAGGTGATCGGCATGGATCTCGATCTCTTGCCCCGGGAAGCCGAGCACTGCTCCGTCCGCCTTCTCGTTCCGCAGGCTCCCGATGGACTGCAGCCCCAGCACGTCCCGATAGAAGCCAAGGGCTTCTTCGATGTCCGGGACCGTGATGCAGACGTGGAACAACCTGTTGATGTAGCGGTCCATGATGTCCTTAATCGCAGCTGCAAGAATGCGGAATGTCAGCACGGTACGAGCCGGGCTAGTCCCTGGGGGGTTCTGTCATGGTGATGAAGACGCCGTACGGGTCCGTGAAGCTGAACCATCTGGTGGTCAGCGTCAGGCCTCGTTCACGGATGACGATGTCCTTGGGTGCGCAGACGATCTGCACCCCGGGATGCGCCGCGACCTTCTCGAACGCAGAGCTCACGCTGTCGACCAGCAGGGCCAGGCGGGTGATCCCCACGTGGTTCATCTGCCTGTAGGGGCCGTGCGCGACGACGGTCTCGGGGTTGGTGAACTCCACCAGGTTGATCTCCGTGGCGCCGTCACCCTGCCCGCCCGGCACGAGGATGTGATGGGCGTACAGACCGATCTCGTCCTGGTCGAAGCCCAACAAGCTGCCGTCTGCCTCGTCGGTACGGGTTTCGAAGACGGACACGAATCCGAGGACGTCGCGGTAGAACTTCAGGGCCTGATCCAGGTCCGGGACGGTGATGCAGACGTGCAGGAACTTCTTGACCAGTGCCTCCATCGCCCTATGCGCCGATCCTGAAGCCGACCGACTTGAAGCCCCCGTCGAGCTCGATGAACTGAACCCTGGCGGTGACCGGCAGACGCCCGGTCACCTCTGCGAGGTTGTCCTCGGAGACTCCGTACAGCGCGGCGTGGAACTGATGGGTCCCGCGTTCGAAGCGTCCGACGCTGATGCAGTAGGGCTCCTTGTTCACGAAGTACTCGTTGGCCTTGCGGAACGTGTAGTCGCCGCCGACCGTCGAGTCCTCGAACCGGATCTCGTCGATGATCGCCTCGTCGCCCATCTCGATCCAGTCCACGTGATAGCTCCCGCAGGCCTGACACGTGGGAAGGGGCGGCCACGCGACGTCTCCGCAGTTCTCGCACTTCATCCCGAGAACCTTGCCGTCCTCGATTCCGTCGTAGTACGTCTTCAGGATCGGACGCAGCTCGTACATGTCGTCGCCTTCGCTCTCTCGCTCAGTCTTCGGTCTCGAGGACGATGCCCACGGTGGTGTGCCCGCCGCCCATTCCGCGGACCAGGGCCCGGTGCACCTTCTTGGTGACCTGGCAGTCGCCGGCCTCGCCGCGCATCTGCAGGACCGCCTCGCTGATCATGTTGATGCCCGCCACTCCGAAGGCGTGCCCGAAGCTGAGGTCGCCGCCATGGGGGTTGATCGGCCGCACGCCGTCGAAGCACGTGCTCCCGTCGAGCTCGTACTGGTATCCCTTGCCCTCCGGCAGGTAGCCGAAGACCTCGGCGCTGTCCAGCTGCTCACCGGACGTCATCACCGTGGTGATGAGGAGGTCGAACTCGTCCGGCTCGCCGCCAGGCCCGTAGAGGGCGTCACGCACGTCGACGTTCATCTGGTGGAAGCAGAACGGGTACCGCTGCGTGTTCGACGAGCTCGCGTAGTCCACGACCTCGATCGGCTTGTCCGTGAACTTCTTGGCGATCTCGGACGAGCAGACGATGACGGCGCCGGCCGCGACGTTGTGCACGAGGCTGCCGCTCTTGCGGATGTACTGCGTGATCTTCGGGTTGTGCTCCGAACGCAGGTACTCCATCACGTCGTCATACCCGCGGCTCTTGGCGATCTCGGTGTACTCGGTGCGCTCGCAGGCCCTGGGGTTGCGCGAGGCATTGCGCCGCAGGTTGACCGCCATCGCGTTGTACGTGTCGTCCAGCGTCTCTTCCGAGATGCCGTACTCCTTCATGTAGAACTTGCCCTGCTCCTCGGTGAGCAGGTTGTCGCTCACGCCGTCGAAGCGGTAGTAGGTGGTGTCGAACAGCGCGCGCCCCGGCGACCAGTAGCCGTCGTACTCGTTGATCGGCTGCTTCATGTACGCGGGCTTGTTGCGCGCGTTGAAATGCTTCGGGGTCTCGACGCCGGCGCACAGCACGATGTCGTACTTCCCGGACGCGACGGCGTTGCACGCCTCGGTGAACGCGATGTAGCCGCTCGCACACGCCTGTTCGATGTGCATGATCGGCTTGCCTGCGAGTCCCGCCCACTCCTCCAGCGTGCCCACCATCGCGAGCACGTTGCCGGCCGTCACGAAGTTCGCCATCTGCGAGTAGACGACCTTGTCGATGTCCTGCGGCCTCACGCCGGCGTCGTCCATCGCCTGGTGGCAGACGTAGGCCCAGAGCTCATAGATGGACAGCCCCTCATAGGCGGGGTCGTCGAAGTACCGCTGGGGCAGGGAGCTCGTGCCGATGATCGAGACGGGACGAGCGAGCTTGCTTGCCATGATGGGTTCTTCTTTCTTCGAGTACCGCCGGCGCGATCGGCAGGTCGTCGAGCGCGAACGTGGTTCCACCGGGGCATGACGGCCGCGGCCATTCGCTTCGGCGCGTGCACCGCCAGTGCGCCAGATACCTGCCCGCGGCGACCTCTGATCCAAGGCCGTCGTCAACCCCGCCCGCGGTTTCACTAATTGTCAGGCGTCTCGTCTCGTCTTCTCTGCAGCCACGGTCGAGCCCTTTATAGAACGGCGTCGGTGCCGTCCGGCGGAGCCCACTGTAGCCACGTCACGACGGGGCAAGGTGCGCGTCGCCGGGTTCGACGAAGTGCAATTTCGTATGTCCGCGCCGGAGACTATTCGGCCCGCGCATACGTCGAGGTTGATTGGCCCAGAACGGGCGATGGCCGCACCGCAGCGGTACCGCCCCGGACGGCCGCAAGCGGCGAGGACGCCGTCCCGCCGCGACGAACCCAGCGGCCGTCCGGCCGAGCGAGCCCTACCGACCGCCGGACCGCGTCTGGCCCACCCGGAGGAGTTCGCGCACCGTGGCCGGGGGCTCGCCTCGGCGGATCGCGGTGACGACGCCGAGCTCGGCGGCCGTCTCGAGGGGACGGTAGGAGACCCCAGGCATGGCCACGGCCTCCAGCACGCCGGGGACCACCGCGACGCCGACGCCGGCGGACACGAGCGCCAGGACGCCCAACGTGCTCGACGCCGTGCGCAGCCGCTCGCGGGCGACGTCGGCCAGGAGATCCAGCGCCCACTCGTCGTGCCCGGTGGCGAAGGCGACCAACGGCTCGTCGATCAGGTCGTCGAGCCGCACCGAGGCTCGTGCGGCGAGCGGATGGTCGGCCGGGAGGGCGACGATCGGGTGGACGACCGCCCGTGTCGCCGTGGTGAGGTCGGTCCCGTTCCCAAGGTCCGGCGCGTAGGCGACGTCGATCCCGCCGGTCCGGAGCATCTCGGCCAGTGCCAGCGGCGCGGACTCCACGAGTTCGACCTCGACGTGAGGATGGAGGCGCCGGAACGCCTGAAGATCGGCTCCGAGCAGCCCGCTCAGTGCCGCGACCCCGGAGAACCCGATCCGGAGCGAGCCGACTTCCCCGGCGGTGGACGCGCGAACCACACGGAGAGCGTGATCCGCTTGAGCGATGATTCGACGGCCCTCCGGAAGCAGGAGCCGACCAGCCTCGGTCAGCTCGACGCGACGGCTTGTTCGCACGAGGAGCGGTCCGCCGACCTCCCGTTCGAGTGCGCGGATCTGCTCGCTGAGGGTGGACTGGCTGATGAAGAGGCGTGCCGCCGCACGTCCGAAGTTCTGCTCGTCAGCGACGGTGACGAAGTACCGGAGGTGCCGAAGCTCCATCATTCACCTCGATCGTTGGCGGCGATGGATCGATCGTATCAATCGACTGGACCGATCGATCCCTGATCCCGATCCTGGATCCATGACGGGACGGACGGAAGACAGGTTGGCGATCGCCGACCTCATGACCGGGTGGATGCACCGAGACCTTGGCGAGTGGAACCTGCTCCGGGGGCTCTTCACCGAGCACGCCTGGATCGAGATCACCTGGTTCTCCGGCCCGGCAGTGCAGTTCGTGGAAGGCTCGGCGCGGATGGGGGCATCGGACATCAGGACCAAGCACCTGATCGCGACGCCCGTCATCCAGTTCTCGCCGGACGGCCGCCGCGCGGTGAGCGAGACCAACGCGATCATCGTCGCGGAGAGCGCCACGTGGCACCTGGGCTCCCAGACACACTCCCGGTTCATCGACCGCCTCGAGAAGCACGGACAGCGGTGGCTGATCTCAGACCGCCGCGCCGTCTACGACTTCGCGTCGTTCACGTACCCCGCCGGGATCGTGGACGTTGAGGACGACCTCGTGGCGGCGCACCCTGCCGAGTACGCCGCCCTCGCCTACGTGCTCGTCAAGGGCGGGTTCCCCGTGAACGGCACGTATCCGACCCGCGGAAGCGCCGCCGAACGGGCCATCAAGGACGCCGCAACTGCTTGGCTGACGGAGGCACGGGCATGAGGACGACCATCGTGGACGCCGCCGTGTTCGACGGTCAGGGTCTGCTTCCGGGTCGCTACGACGTGCGTGTCGTCGACGGGTCGATCGCCTCGGTGGCGCCTGCCGGCACAACCGACCCCGTCGGGCTCGCGGTCACCGCCGCGGGAGCCACGTTGCTGCCGGGACTGATCGATGGCCACGTGCACTTCCTGCACCCCGACGACTTCGGCGCACTACTCGCGAGCGGGGTGACCAGCGCCGCCGACATGGCCACTTGGCCACCGGAGCACCTGGCGCTGCTGCGGTCCCAGAGCCGAGGCGTGACCTTCCGGACGTCCGGAGCACCCCTGATCGGACCGGATGGGCCGCACTCCCGCATGCCGGGGCTGACCGAGGCGGTGATCGACTCGCCGGAGGCGGCACGTCGTGAGGTGGCCAGGCGGGTCGCGCAGGGCGTCGACTACATCAAGCTGGTGCTGGAGGCGGAAGGGCGCGGCGGCCCGGACCGCGAGTCGGCGCGTGCCGCGGTCGAGGCGGCGCACGACGCTGGCTTGCGCGTGGTATCCCATTCCAGCGCCGTGGGCGCGATCGAGCTAGCCGTCGACCTCGGCGTGGACATCCTGACCCACGCGCCGCTCGACGGCGCCGTCTCCGATGCGACGATCGCGCAGATCGTGCAGGACGACCTCGTCGTGATTCCGACGCTGATCATGATGCGGACCACGGCAGAGCGACGGGGCGTGCCCGCCGCCTACGACTACTGCCGACGGTTCGTCGCCGAGCTGCACGGTGCGGGCGCGACCCTCGTCGCAGGCAGCGATGCGAACAGTGCGCCGGGCGCACCTGCGACCGTGCCGCACCGGACCGGGCTGCACGACGAGCTCGCGCTCCTGGTCGACGCAGGCCTGAGCCCCGTCGAGGCACTCCGCTCGGCGACATCGACGGCCGCGCGGCTCTTCGGGTGGGAAGTTCGCGGCGCGGTTCACGAGGGCGCTGCGGCGGACCTGCTGCTCGTCGACGGCAACCCGACCACGCGCATCAGGGACATCGACGCCATCCGGGCCGTCTGGGTGGCCGGGCAGGCTGTCACCGCCCGCTGATCGCCGCGCGCAGCGGTCGACCTCGGACCGTCATGTCGCTCAGACCAACCAGCTGTGCCTCCTCAATCTCGACTCTAAACGGAGGCGTCCTCCGCTTGTGTTACGGTGACGACGGAAGGGGCCCACCTGGACGATCGCCGGGCGAGCCCGCTGGGACTCCACCGGAGGCACGAGCATGCTGAACGCCGACGAGGTGCTCCGCACCGTCGACGAGCTCAAAGCCAACCTCGCCGCGTCCACGTTGACGCTCACCGAGGTTGCCCACGACCTGTCCTTCACGACCGACGACATCCGGGCGGTGCTAGACGTCGACCACGTCGACCCTGCCGATGTGTGGCTGCTGCGCGACTACCTCGAGCAGGCCGTCCGCGACCGGGGCGACCAACCCACCGCGTTCACCGTCCTCACGGAGTCGAACCGGCGTCGCGCCCGCTCCTGGTTCTTGCTGCGCGCCGCCCCGCGCCACGACTTCAGCGGCGTCGCCACCCCCGCCTGAGCGGGCCACCCCGCTGTCGATCCGAGCCACGTCGACAGGGTGGCGGAGCTGCATCTTCAGGGACTCTCTCCCGGCCGGGCTTGCGGCAGGTCAACCGCGCCGGCGCGCGGCGGACCCGAGCTCGGTGAGGTGCGCCTGGAGCTCGCCGAGAGCCGCTGCGGCCTGCGAGGCGAACGAGTCTCCCTCGTCGGCCGCCAACCAGCGCTCGAGCGCGATGCCGAAGGCGAGCAGGGCGACGACCGCCCCGAGTCGCGCGGTCAGCTCGTCGGCGCCCCGTTCACGCAGAGCGGCGGTCATCGCGTCGGCGATCGCCCGTTGCTTGAGCAGTCCGCGCTCCTGCACCTCCGTGTTCGCCGCGGCGACTCTCCGCCGTTGCGCCGCCTTGCGGCGCTGCTCCCCCGTCATCAAGGTGCTGGCCGCGGCGAGGGCTGCCTGAAGGCACTCCGCTACCGCCGCACCCGGTGCTGCGTCGCGAATACCCCCCACGAAGAGTCCGACCAATGCGGCCTCGCCGCCGAACAAGATCTCGCGCTTGTCGGGGAAGTGTCGGAAGAAGGTTGCGCGATTGAGCCCCGCCCGGTCCGCGATCTGCGTGACGGTGGTCGCCTCGTACCCGTTCTCCACGAACAGGTCCAGGGCGGCCGCCTCGAGGCGCTCCCGGGCGTCTGGTGCCCATCTGCTCACGATCGCAGTCTAGCTAATGCGACCACGTCGCATCACAAGGTATAGTCATGCGACCGGATCGCACCAGCCTCACGGGGTCACCGCGTCCGCGCTCATCACTCACGGGGTCAGGAGACCGTCACATGCGCATCTTCGTCACCGGCGCGTCCGGCTGGATCGGCTCCGCCGTCGTCCCCGAGCTCATCGCCGCAGGCCACCACGTCCTCGGACTCGCCCGCTCGGACGCGTCCGCCCTCGCCATCGCGGCCCGGGGGGCTCAGGTGCTGCGCGGCGACCTGAACGACACCGGCATCCTGCGCGCCGGCGCCGCCGACAGCGACGGTGTCATCCACCTCGCCTATGAGCACCACCTCGGTCAGGTCGGCGGAGCCGCGGCCGATGGCGAGGCGATCGCGGCCTTCATCACTGCCCTCGCAGGCACCGGCAAACCGCTGGTGGTCACCGGCGCCACCCTCACGAAGCCCGGACGCACGACCACCGAGCGGGACGAGCTCGTGGCCGAGGGCCCGATCGCGGCGCGCATCCTCAACCTGCAGGCCGCCCTCGCCGCGAGAGACCAGGACGTCCGCGTCGCACTGGTCATGATCCCGCGCTCGGTCCACGGCGAGGGTGAGCGCCACGGCTTCATCCCGCAGCTGATCGCCCGCGCCCGCAAGGAAGGCGTGTCCGGCTACCTCGGCGACGGGTCCGCCCGGTGGCCCGCCGTGCACGTCGAATCCGCCGCGTCGCTCTACCGTCTGGCGGTCGAGAGCGCGCCTGCCGGATCCGTCCTGCACGCCGTGGGCGACGAGGGCGTCCCGGTCCGCGACATCGCCGAGGCCATCGGTCGCGGGCTCGACCTGCCCGCCCGCTCGCTCCCGGCCGAGCGGTTCGGTATGCCTCTGAGCTCGCTGCTCGCGACCGACATGCCCGCCTCCAGCGCCCTCACCCAGGAGCTCCTGGGATGGGTGCCGACACACCCTCGGCTCATCGCCGACATCGACGAAGGGCACTACTTCGCCTGAGCGACCGGCCAGTCCGAACTACCCGTGGCGAGGCGACGGGGGAGGTGACCATCGGCCGATCCGCCCCCTCATGCCGGTCGGTGCGTCTTGGATTGTCAAAGCGGTGTCGCGCAGCGGTCCTCGTCTCCCAAGTGCCCAGATTGCCAGCGCGAGGATGGCCAGGGCTGCGCCGGACACGCAGACGGCGGCCCAGCCGCCGATGCCTCACAGCAGGCCTGCCAGGGCTGAGCCGGTGGCGCCGCCGAGGACGTTGCCGGTGACGAAGGCGGTGTTCAGGCGGCTGCGGTGGGCGGCGGACAAGGTCAGCAGGCGGGTGGCGTTGAGCAGGTTCTGGCCCTGGATGGCGACGTCCAGGACGATGACTGCGACGAGCGGTCGGGCGGGGGCGCCACCCAGCGTCCAGGCCAGTACCCAGGCGGCCAGGGTCAGCGCCCAGGCGATTCCCGTGGCGGGCAGGGACCAGCACCGGTCGTGAAGGTGCCCGGCGCTTTGGGCGGCCAGGGCGCCGGCCAGGCGGACGAGGCCGAACAGTCCGATGCTCGCCACGTCATATCCGAACCTGCGCAGACGGACAGGAATGGGCGCCCGTGGAGACGTTCGGGGTGGGACGAGGGCTGGCGCGCCGGAATCCACAACACGAGGGGCGATGCGGTGACGCGACCCGGACCGGTGCTGCAGGTCCCGACTGCCCCTTGACGCAGGAGCCCGCTGGCACCCCGTCCAGCGCCCGCATCGGCGCTGGATGCGACGCCCAGGGCGCGCCTTCGACTGAGGCGCCCAGCTCACCTCCCGGGGTCGCACCGTCGGGCCGGGGATGTCCCGACGGTGCGACCGGCCGCGCGCTCAGTGGCCCGTGAACACCGGCTTGCGCTCCTGCGCCGCAGCCGTGTTGACCTCGCGGAAGTCGGTGCTGAGCGCCCCGAGCGCGAGGTAGTCGCCCTCGATCTGGAAGTAGGTGTCCATCGTGTAGTCGGGCATCCGGTTGGAGATCTGCTTGATGTGGTTGACGCCGACCGGCGACTTCGCCGCGATCTTCTCGGCCAGCTCCCGGGCCACGTCGTACGCCGTCTCGGCCGGCGCCACCTGGTAGACCATGCCGAGATCGGCGGCGGCCAGCGCCCCCACCGGCTCGCCGAGCATGCAGATCGCCTTCGCCCGCATGGGGCCGACCAGCCGCTGCAGCGCCCACAGCCCACCCGTGTCCGGAGTCAGGGCGTAGTCCACGAACAGCTCGTGGAAGTACGCCTTCTCCGAGGCGACGACGATGTCGCTCGACAGCAGCAGGTTGCAGCCACCGCCCAGGCAGCCGCCCTCGGCGAAGCCGATGATCGGCACCGGGATCGTGTACATCTTCTTGATCAGCGCCGAGATCTCGAACATCACCTGGCGGGCCGCGGTCAGGTCCTTGGCGAGCTTCGTCTTGATGATGTCGAGGTCGCCGGGGCCGAACGAGACGGGACCGGTGCCGCGCAGCAGGATCGCGCGGACCTGGTCGTCCCAGTGCGCCTCGTCGAGGGCCGCCCCGAACTCGTCGATCACCTGCTCGGAGAACCGGTTGAGGTTGGCCGGGCAGTCGAAGGTGATCGTCGCGACGTGGTCGTCCTTCGCGTAGCTGACCACGTAATCGAACTTCTTCTCGTACGGGTACACGTCCTGCTCCTTCGCAGTCGGTGGGGCGCTCAGCGCGCCACGAGGGTGGGACGAACGCCGCCGACGATGCCGGCGACGCGACCGGTGATCGCCGGGTTGTAGGCGGGGTGGGTGAGGATGTAGAAGGTGCCGCGCTCCATCTCGGTGATGATCGTCTCGACGGCCTCGTCCACGGGCAGGCCGTAGGGCATGGAGCCGGTGACGACGGCTGAGCGCGTCACGAAGTCCTCGGTCCGGTAGTACGGGTCGTCCGCGTCGTACGTCGATGGGTCGCGGTGCCGCAGGCAGCTGGCCAGGTCCGTCTGGACGACGGCGGGGCAGACGACGTGGGCGGTGAGCTTCGCGCCGATCCCCTGCAGCTGCAGGTCGAGGACCTCCGTCAGCGACAGGGAGGCGAACTTGCTCGCGACGTAGGCCGGCGAGTTCTCCACCGTCAGGAGCCCGGCGATCGACGAGGTCACGACGATCCGGCACGGCTTGTCCTGCGCCAGCATCGCCGGGACGAACGCCTTGATGCCGTGCACCACACCCTTCACGTTGACGTCGAGCAGCCAGTCCCAGTCGGCCAGCGGCTGCTCCCAGATGGTGCCGACCGAGATCACGCCGGCGTTGTCGAAGAACAGGTCGACACCGCCCCACGCCTCGAACGTGTCCCGGGCGAAGGCCTCCATCGCCTCGAAGCGCCGCACGTCGAACACCGACGTGCGCACGCTCGCGCCGTCCGCGCCGAGCTGCTCGGCGAGGGCGAGCAGGTTCTCGGCGTCGATGTCCGCGAGCGCGAGGTGGGCCCCCGCGGCGGCGAACCGGCGGGCTAGCTCCTGGCCCATGCCGTTGGCGGCGCCGGTGATCGCGACGACCTTGCCCTGGTAGTCCTGCATGACGTTCCTCCTCGAACGGTGGTGCTCTACGGGATCGGTACGGGCGGACGGAGAGCGGGTCAGGCCGCGCCCCGCTTGATCAGGCCTGCGACCACCTCCGTCAGCGCCTCCACGGACGCGCCGCCGATCGCCATCACCTTCGCGTCGCGCCAGTAGCGCTCCACACCGGTGTCGACCACGGTGCCCACCCCGCCGAACAGCTGGATCGCCTCGCGGGCGACGTACTCGCTCACCTCGGCGCCCTTGATCTTCAGCAGGCGGCCCTGTGCAAGGGTCAGCTGGCCGCGGTCACGCTCGGCGTAGGTGGAGTAGACGAGGGCACGCAGCGACTCGATCTCGCCCCACATGCGGGCGAGCTTGTGCCGGGTCACCTGGAAGCGGTCGAACATCGACTGCCCCTGCTGGGTGCGCTCCAGGCTGTACGCCAGGGCCATCCGGTAGGCGCCCTCGGCGACGCCGAGGCTCACGGGCCCGCAGCTGAGGAACTCGGCGGTGGCGCTGACGAACATCGCCGGCAGGCAGCCGCCGAGCGGGCCCAGCAGGTTCTCCTTGGGCACGCGGCACCCGGTGAAGGACAGCGAGCCGGTGGCCGAACCGTGCCAGCCGAGCTTGTGCTCGTGCCGTCCGATGCCGAGGCCGGGCGTACCGGCCGGGATCAGGAACGCGCTGAGACCGGTCTTGGTGACGGGGTCGACGTCCCCGGTCACCGCGATGACCACGTACACGTCGGCCACGCCGATGTTGCAGATCAGCACCTTGCCGCCGTCGAGGACCCAGTCATCCCCGTCGAGGACGGCGCGGGTGGAGAACTCCACCTGGTTGTCCCCGCCGACGGCCTCGGTGGAGCCGCACGCCAGCAGCAGCTCGCCGGTCGCCGCCGGCGCGAGGTACTGCTTCTTCTGCTCGACGGTGCCGAGCATCTGGATCAGGCCGCCGGCGAGGAAGCTGTGGGCACCCATGGCCACCGTCAGCACCGGCGAGGCGGTGGCGATCTCCTCGTAGATCAGCGCGCTGGTGGTCTGGTCGGCACCGAGGCCGCCGAACTCCTCCGGAACGGTCACTCCGAGCAGGCCCAGCTCGCCGGCGCGCTTGAACAGGTCCATCGGGAACTCGCTGGTCCGGTCGATCTCCTGCGCCCGGGGCGCCACCTCCGTCCGGACGAACTCTCGGACGGTGTCGAGGATCGCCTGGCGCTCCTCGGTGAGGTACCACATCGTCGTGCTCCTTCGTGGTCGGTGCTGAGGTGCTGCTCTGGGTCGGTCGACGGTGACGTCAGCCGTAGCGGTAGGCGACCCCGAAGGTCGCCCGTGGGAACGTCCACCGGGTCACCCCGCCGTGCTCGCAGACCGCCTGGCACGTGCCGCACTCGAGGCAGCCGGCGTGGTCGAACGTGACCACCCCGTCGGGGCCGAGCCGGTAGAGCTGGGCCGGGCACGCGGCCAGGCAGGGGCGGGTGGGGCACGTCGCGCAGCGCGCGGTGTCGACCACGATGTGCGGCTGGTCGTCGACCTGGAAGGTGTCCACACCCAGCAGGTCGGCCACGGTCCTCGGAGCGCTCACGCCGACCTCACCGCCACGAGCCCGTCGTGGAGCAGGGACCGCATCGGCACGCCGCAGGCACGCGTGGCGTCGCGCACCTGCCGTAGCACCGACCGCGGCACGCTCCCGTCGACGGTGAACAGCGAGCCCGCGGTGTCGAGCGCCATCCGCGGGTACGTCGCGTAGAGGCGGTCCAGGTGCAGCAGGTCGCGATAGCCGTCGGTCGCCCGCATGGTGGCCAGCACCGTGGCGAGCGCCGTCCGGTACGCCGTCTCGAGGTCCCGACCGGTGAGGACGGCTTCCGCGGCGGCCACGCCGGACGCCAGCGCCAGGTCCATGCCACGGACGGTGTAGCCGAGGTTCAGCACGAACCCCGCCGCTTCGCCGGTGACGAGGAAGCCGTCCCGGGTGAGCCGCTTCGGCACGCCGCCGAGCCCGTCCTCCCGCACCAGGTGGGCCGAGTACTCGACGATCTCGCCGCCGGCGACGAGCGGGGCGATCGAGGGGTGCTCCGCCAGCTCGGCGAGCAGGCCGTGGACCGTCCGGCCCGCGGGTGCGAGGTCCGCCGGAGCCGCGACCACACCGAGGGAGAGGCTGGCCCGGTTGGTGTACAGGAACCCGCCACCGTGCACCCCGCCCGTGCAGCCGACCATCAGGGTTGCGACGCCGTCCCGCGGACCGACGCCGAACCGCTCCTCGATGACGGCCGGCTCCAGCTCGATCACCCGTTTGGCGCCGACCCCGACCGTCCGGGACGACGGCGGGCCGACCAGCCCGGCCTGCCGGGCGAGCCCCGAGGTCACGCCGTCGGCGGCGACGACGACGGGCGCACGCATGTGCTCGCCGTCGGCGACGATTCCGACGACCCGGCCGTCCTCGACCAGCAACGAGTCCACGGTGACTCCGGCCGCCAGCAGCGCGCCGGCCTCCTCGGCCCGGCGCGCGAACCAGTCGTCGAACCGGGCACGCAGCACCGTCACCGAGGACGGGACGCCGGCGCTGCCCGACTCCCGCCCGGCGAGAGAGACCGTCATCGCCCGCTCGCCGTCCATGAGGACCAGCTGCTCACGCACCACGGCGCGTTCCCAGGGTGCCTGTGCCGTCAGCCCCTCCTCGACCAGGTCGAGCGCGTAGGTGTAGAGGCGCCCACCGCTCACGTTCTTCGAACCCGGGGCGGTACCGCGCTCGACGAGGATCACCGAGCGCCCGGCCCGGGCGAGCCGGTACGCGCACGCGACCCCGGCCGGACCGGCCCCCACGACGATCGCGTCGGCGTCCTGCTCGCTCATGCCGGCACCACCTGGGCGGCTCCGGACGTCGCGACTCGGTCCGCGCGGTCTCGCAGCCTCGCGATCAGCAGGGGAACGATCTCGCGCTGGTCGGCCACCACGGCCAGGTCGCTCTGCGCGAGCAGCTTGGCGTCCGGGTTGGTGTCGATCCCGACGACCACGCGCGCCTCCCGCATGCCGACGGTGTGCTGCACCTGCCCGGAGACGCCGACCCCGACGTACAGGTCCGGACGCACGCTCACGCCGGAGATGCCGATGTACCGCGACGTGGGCAGCCACTGCCGGTCCTCGGCCACCGGCCGGGTGCAGGCGAGCTCGGCGCCGAGGGCCGCCGCCAGGTCTGCCACCAGCGTCAGGTCGTCACGGGTTCCGACCCCCATGCCCGCACACACCACGCGCGCGGCCCCGGCGAGGTCGACCGCGTCCACCGCTCGTGCGGTCCGGGAGAGTGTGCGCACACGTCGGTCGACCACGACATCGAGAGCCGTGGCGGTGAGCCGCCCCGCAGCCGCCTGCGCCGTCATGGGCAGGGAGCCGGACGGCTGACGGCTCGCGACCATGCTCACCACGGCAGCGCCGGTCCAGCTCTGCGTCTCGACCGCACCGCCGGCGAAGACGACACGGTCGGCGGACCAGCCGTCGTCGAGCCGTCGCAGGCCGGCGGCCTCGCCGATCAGTCCCAGCCCGAGGCCGGTGGCGACCCGTGCCGCGACCTCGCGGCCGCTGACCCCCGCTGTGACCAGCACGAGCTCGGCGTCGGCGCCGGCGAGGAGGCTGGTCAGCGCCGGGACGAACGCCTCCGCGCGCACGGGCTGCGGCTCGGCACCGGCCGGAACCAGGACGGTGAGACCGGTGGCGCCGGCCGCCTCGAGCGCTACCGGGTCGAGCTGGTCGGTCGCGCCGAGGACCACGAGGTGCACGGCCGCCGCTCCGGCCAGCGTCGAGGCGAGCGTCAGGAGCTGGAGCGGCGCGGCCTCGTCGGCAGCGACCACGTAGATACCCGACATCAGAGTGCCCCTCGCTGCGTCAACGCCTCGAGCAGGGCGTCAGCCTTCTCGGCTGCCGTCCCTTCCGAGATCACGGTGTGGCTTCGTTCGGTGGCGAGGGCGACCAGCCGGTTGACCCGGGTCCGCCGTGCGAGCCCCGGCTCGTCGAACCCCAGGTCTGCCGCGAGGACCTGGGTGGTGGGCCGGCGCGCTGCAGCGAGGACCGCCTTCAGCCCGGGGATCGGTGCGGGGCCGATCTCCGGCAGCACGGTGACCACCGCCGGCAGGTCGCACTCGACGGTCTCCGCGTCCGCACCCACCACGCGCTCCGCCACCAGCGTCCGGCCGTGCACCTCGACGGATCGCGCGTTGGTCACCACCGGCCAGCCGAGCAGCTCGCCGAGGCGTGGACCCACCTCGTGCGCATACGTGTCCGCGGCGCCCTCCCCGCAC
The DNA here is from genome assembly GCA_021793115.1 of Actinomycetes bacterium. The sequence continues at coordinate 25,491 of JAJYTJ010000039.1, forward strand.
ACCACCAGCCCGACGTCGGGCGTGCTGCGGACCTGTGCGGCGAGCAGGTGCGCGGTCACATGACCGTCGACCTCCTCGGGCCCCACCACGTGCACGGCCTCGTCCACGCCACGCGCCAGTGCGTCCTTCAGCGCCGCCTTGGCACCCGGACCGCCGACGGTCAGCCCGACGAGGTCGCCGCCGACCTCGGCGGCGAGGCGCCGCGCAGCCTCGATCGCGTTGCGGTCGTAGGCGGAGATGAGCCGCCGTGCCGTGGTCGTGTCGATCTCGTGCGTGCTGCGGTCCACCCGCAGCTCGCCCTCGTCGGGGACCCATTTGAAGCAGACGACCGTCCTGGGCACCGCACGTCCCTCGTGGTTGGGAGGACCGGGCCACTCGGGCTTCCGGCTGACCTCACCAGGATCTCCGCGTCGGTGCTGGCCGCGGGTCTGCGCTGTGGTGGGAACGGGACCGCCACTGGTCGGTCCTGGACACCGGTCCGGTTCTGCGCCGCGCGGTCAGCTTGCGGGCTGCTCCCGGAACGAGCGGGGTGTGGTTCCTGTGGTCCGCAGGAAGAACCGGCAGAAGTTCGCCGGGTCCTCGTATCCCAGGCGCCTGCCGACCGACGCGACCGGCAGGTCGGTGTAGGCCAGAAGGCGGCGCGCTTCGCGCACCACCCGCGCGTCGATCAGCTGCTTGGCGGTGAGCCCCGTGGCCTCGACGCTGGCGCGGCCGAGCGTCTTGGGCGAGTACCCCAGGGCGTCCGCGTACTCCTCGACCGTGTGGATGGTGCCGTAGGAGCGCTCGACGAGATCGAGGAACGCCTTGGCCACGGGCTGCGGCAGCAGCGGCCGGCCCTCGAAGCGGCTGGGGGCCTGCGCCACGCGGAGCAGGAACGCCTGGAGCAGGTGGCGCAGCATCGCGTCGCCCCCGGCCAGGTGCGCCCCCGTCGGCCCGAACACGTACCGGTCGTACTCGTGTGCGAGCACGTCGAGGTGGGCGGCGACGTCCTCGAGGTCCTCCCCGGTCAGCTGCCACGACGTCGGTCCGGCGT
>JAJYTJ010000231.1 GCA_021793115.1 Actinomycetes bacterium
TGGCCGGGCGTGTCGAGCTCGCGCGCCTGGTCGCCGGCGGCCGTGGACACGGTCCCGTCCACCCCGGCACCGTTCCGGCCCGCTCCGTGCGCCGTCGCCGCGGGCTCGACGTCGTACTCGACCTCGTCGACCATGCCCGTCATCGGCACGCTCGGGTCGCCGTCGGACGCGGCCCGCGGGCCGTCGGTCATCCCTCGCGGGCCACCCGTCGCCGCTTGCGGGCCCTCGGTCGCGGCCTGCTGCCGGCCGACCGTCACGGCCGCCACCGGAACGGACGCCAACGCGACCACCGGCACGGCGCCCGAGGCGGCCCAGCCGTCGGACTCGTCGTCCACCACCGGCGCCAGGCGCGGCGACACGGGCAGCTCGACACGCTCCGGCAGCGCCGTGTGCACGGCCCGGCGGATGCGGTCCACCTCGGCCTGCGGGTCGAGGAACGCGGCCGCCGACCACACGCGCAGCACGGTCCACCCCAGCCGCTCCAGGCGCTCCGGCACCAGCCGGTCGCGCACCCGGATGCTCGGCTCGTCGACGTAGGCCTGGTCGTCCGTGAGCACCGCGACCAGGTAGCGGTCGGGCACGTCGGGGTGGCCGACGACGAGCGGGATCCGCGCGCCACCAGGGATCCCGTGGTCCACCTCGACCACCAGGCCGTGACGCCAGAGCCGCTCGGCGAGGTCGAGCACGAGCCGGTCCGGCTCGGCGGCCGGCACCGACTCCTCGGCGGGCGACGGTGCGGCCTCGTCGCCGGGCGCCATGGCATCGGTGACGGCTCCGACGGCTCCGACGCCGTCGGTGCGGGCTCCGGCGGGCGCGACGCCGTCGGTGCGGGCTCCGGCGGGCGCGACGCCATCGGTCACCGCTCCGCCGGCGGCGCCGCCGTCCGTGACAGATCCGTCGGCACCGTCCGAGCGGCGGGGCGCGCTGCTGTCGTCGTCCACCTGGTCGGCCCGGGTCGCTGCGGCGTCGGACGCGGACGGCTCGCCGGTGGTGTCAGGCGTGGACGGCTCGTCGACCGCGGCCGGCTCCACAGCGGCCGACGCTCCGACGGGTGCCGCAGCGCCGAGCGCCTCGCTCGCCACAGGGGCCGGATCGCCGGCGGGCGCCTCGCCGAGGGCGAGCTCGCGCGGCCGCGGGTCGACCGGGGCCAACGGGTCGGCGTCCCCGCAACCACGCCGCTCGGCGAACGCCAGCAGGTCCACCAGCAGGGCCGGCCCCCGCCCCCGCACGCGGGCGTGGTCCACGTCGCCGGCGGCGAAGCACGAGACGACCGTCAGCCGGTGCTGCGCGCTGCCGAGCGCGTCGAGCAGCAGGGCGTCGCCGGTGGGGGTGCTGACCGGCCCGAAGGAGTGCAGCACGCGCCGGTGCGGCGTGCGGCCGAGGCCGAGCGAGAGGATGACCGCGTCGCGCCGCAGGCCCGCCACCGAGGCGAGGTCGACGACGACGAACGGGTCGGCCCGTCCCTCGTCGAACAGCGCGCCGAGCACGGCCGTGCCGCGGGCCTCTCCGAGCACCTGCTCGCGCACCGCGTCGGCGTGCCGCGCCGTCGCGGTGACCACCGCGAGCGACTCCTCCGGGTGCGTCGTCGCGTGCTCGAGGACGAGCTCGACCACGCGGTCGACCTCCTCGCGCGTCGAGTCCACGAGCCCCGACTCGACGCCGGGCAGCCCGGTGCCGTCGACGAGCTCGAGCCGCACGAGCGGCGCGCTCGACGGCAGCGGCGTCGGCCGCAGCGCACCGTCGTAGCCGTGGGCGACGAGGAAGGCGGTGAGCCACGGGTCGCGCCGGCTCGCGTCGGCGTGCAGATCCAGGTGCGGCAGCACCTCGGCGAGCTCGCGCACCGCGCTGCCGGACGCGCACCGCGCGTCGCCGACGACGACCACCTGGCGGCCGCGCGCGATGGCGGGCACCATGACCTCGACCGGCGTGCGCGTCGCCGCGTCGAGCACCACGAGGTCGACCGTGCGGGCCGTGGGGAGCACCTGCGGCACGAGCATGGGGCTCGCGGCGATGATGGGTCGCAGCCGGCGCGCGACGTCCGGGTAGCGCGCCATGACGTCGCGCAGCGACGTGACGCGCTCCTCGATGAGCTCGCTGAACAGGCCCTCGGCCTGCTCGCGCTGCTGCCGCATGGTGGAGCCCATGGCCTTGATCGCGGCGCTGCGCACGGGCCCGACGAGCCCGGCGACGTGCGCCCGGTCGAGCTGCGCGTACCTCGAGGACAGGGCGTCGAGCGTCGCGCCGTCGTACCCCGCGAGCGCCGGGTCGAGCGCCAGGATCTGCTCGAAGACGGTGCTCCACCAGGCGAGGTCGAGCTCGGCCGCGGCCATCGCCGGCGGGACGCGACGGTCCGCCAGGTCGTCGACCAGCGCGCCGAGCCCCGCACCGCGCAGGTGGCGCACGAGCGCCGTGCGGCTGGGCAGCGTCTCGAGGGCGGCGGCGCCGGCGCGCAGGCGCGTGAGGCGATCGACGAGGTCGGCCACGGGCAGCGCCGCGAGCCCGGCACCCTCGGGGGTGCTCGCGAGCACCTCGTCGAGCGCGTCCAGGTCGGTGCGCACCGCGGCGAGGTCGGCCTCCATGACCTCGAGCCCGTCGGGCAGGCGCGGCCAGCCGCCGCCCGGGCAGTGCTCCTGCCACAGCTCGCGGCGGCGCTGCACGTCGAGCAGCGCGCCGTGCAGGTCGGCGACAGGTCGCCCGGGGCGCACCATGTCGCGCGCCTGCTTGCGCAGCCGCCGGCGCACGAACCGGCCCATCTCGATGCCCCGCTGGGCGCGCCACGCCTTGCTCGCCGTCGCGGCGACGAGATCTGCCGCCGTGCGCTCGAAGACGAGGGGCTGGAACAGGTCGAGCGAGGCGCGCACCTCGTCGATCAGGCCCATCTGCGCGACCCAGCCGGCGATCGTCGTCGGCACCGTGAGCCCGATGTCGGCGACGGCCGCCTCGGCGCGCGCCATGACGTCGGGCAGCGTGCCGAGGAGGCGATCGACGCGCGCCAGCGCGGTCGCGGCGTCGGCCGGAGTGCGCAGGTCGGCGCCGTACCAGGGCGTGTCGCTCGGGCGCAGCGAGTACGCGCCGAGCTCGCCCGCGCGCAGCAGGTCAGCGGCCGCCTGCTGCCGTCCCGACGCGTCGAGCACGCGGGCGACGTCGGGGTCCAGCCGCACGGTGGTGCGCGGCGTCGGGCGCGCCGACGTCAGGCGCGCGAGCTCCTGCAGCGCGTCGTAGGCCGAGACGCCCCACGGCTGACGGGGCGTGTGCAGCCCGCGCACGTAGCCGCGCAGGGCCTCGCGGTGGGCGACGAGCGCGCGCTGCAGCTCGCCCACCGAGCGGTCGTCCACCACCGGCGGCTCGAGCGTCATCGCCGCGAGCAGCCGGCGCGTGGCGGCCGAGCGCCAGCCCGCCTCGGGGGCGACGTCGAGCAGCAGGTCGCCCGCGCCCAGTCGCTCCAGCCGCTCGGTGAGGGCGACGGCGGCCCGCCGGTGACCGGGCACGTACAGGACGGTGCGCCCGGCCGCGGCGGCGTCGGCGACGAGGGCCGCGAGCGTGCCGGTGACGTCGGCACCCGCCGGGGCGTCGACGAAGACGTGGGCCCCGGTGGCCACCACGTCGAGCAGGTGCTGCTGCGCCGGGTCGAGGTCGCCCAGGCCGCGGTCCAGCTGCGGGTCCCGGTCACCGACCTGCGGCCGCGGCAGCGGGCGGCTCAGCCGGTCGCGCGCCTCGTCGACACCCGCGAGCGCGGCCAGCACCTCGTGCCGGCCCACCGCGCCGGCCAGCGCGTCGAGGTCGTCGACGATCACCTGGCCGGGGTGGACGAACGTGCCGACGACGACCCGCTCCGTGAGCTGGAAGTCCTCGAGGACGGCCCAGCCGAGCGACGCGAGCCGCGCCAGTGCGCCGTTGGGGTCGAACCCGGTGTCGGTGAACGTGGCGCGCGCGACCGCGCCCGGGTCGAGCAGCGCACCGCGGGCGCGCAGCGCGCGCGCCAGCACCGGGTTGATCTCGATCGTCGGCTCGAGCGCGAGCTCGTAGTCGGCCTCCGCGGCGCCCCGCGCACGGAGCGTCACCGGCCGCAGCAGCACGGGGGCGTGGACCACGCGCGGCTCGGGCAGCGCGTCGGCCGCGGGTCCGCCGGCCGCCCCGGGGCGTGCGCCGTCCTTCCCGGTGTCCCGCGTGGTGTCCCTCGTGGTGGCCCGCGTGACGCTCCTCGCCGACGTCCGCGGCGCGCCGCCGGCCGCCGGGACGGCCTTGGTCGCGCTCGCGAGCGCCGCGACGTCGTCCGTGGCCACGTCCGGCACGGTGCGCTCCACCCACGACGCGACGCCGATGGCCAGCGACGTCGGCGCGATGCCGTACTGCTGCGTGTAGACCGTGGCGCGCGCGGCCACCTGGCGCACCCGGCGGCGCGCGGTGGCCTGGGCCCCGACCTCGCGGATCAGGCTCGACAGCCTCGTCGGGCGCCCGGCGAACAGCTGAGCCAGGCCGGACGGGTGCGCGGCGGACAGGTCGAGCACCGCGTCACCCAGCTCGTCGACGTCGGCGAGCGTCGAGGTGCCGGCGGCCTCGACGAGGCCCGCCCGCCAGGTCGCCACCATCCCCTCGACGAGCTCGGCCGGGCTGGGCGGGTCGACGAGGGCAACCTGCGGGATGTCGTGGTCGGAGCCGGTGGCGGGGACCGGCGTCTCGGCCCCCGCACCCGCGGCGGAGGCAGGAGCGGTCACGCCTGGCACGGTAGCCCGGGGCCCGCGCCGCTCCGCGGTGGCACGCCGTGGCCGATCGCGAACCTCGCCGACGGCCGATCGCGCGGCCCGAGGGTGTGCTCGGGCCGCGCGCCCCGCGGCCGAACGCCCGGGGGCAGGGCGGCATGGTTCGGTGGCGGCGGGCCGGGCGGGGGGCGGCGGGC
>JAJYTJ010000232.1 GCA_021793115.1 Actinomycetes bacterium
CCGCCGCCGACCCGATCCCGGCCGGCGCCGCCGCCGACCCCGGCGCCGCAGCCTCAGCAGCTCCGGACGCCGGCGCCTCTGCCGCCGAGACCCTGCGCACCGCGACACCCGGCGCCACCCACCCCCCCCCCGCGACCCGCCCGGCCCCGCTGCCCGTGCGGCGCCCACGGGGACGCGACGAGCTCGCCGAGGACTCGCTCATCGACGCCCAGCATCCAGGCCCACCCGCCACCTGACCGTCGCCCACGGCGCGTGGCGTCGCGAACGGGGCGCGTTGGCCGACGTCGCGTCTCCGCTGCCGGCGGCTGACGACCCGCGGCGTGCTCCCCACCCGCGGTGCGTTCGCTGCGAGCCGACCTCGCGTCCTCGCCGCGAGCCGACGTCACATCCTCGCCGCGAGCCGACGTCACACGCTCGCCGCCAGCGTCACACCCTCGCCGCGAGCCGACGTCGCACCCTCGCCGCCGCCGTCGGACGACGAGTGCCGCGTTGCCAGCGCCTGGGAACGGCCTTCCTCGCCGCGAAGGCAACCAGGAGGTGACAATGCTCCCCTGTGAGTGCCCTGCTCGGCAGATGGTGTCATGCGGCGGCCGAACGGTGCGAGGTGGTGTGACATGCATCTGGCAGAACTCACCGAGGGCGACGCCCAGGCGATCGCACGGTGGCACTACCCCGCGCCCTACGACTGCTACGACTCGCCCGGCTGGGACCGGATGGCCCGGGAGGGCTGGGCGATCTGCGACGTCGAGGCGCGTCGTACCCAGTTCCGTGCGCTCCAGGCTGGTGCGTCCGACGACAGTGACCCGGCCAGCTCCCCCGTGCTCCGGGCGAACCCGGACGGCGCGGCGGGACCCGAGGGCAGCGCGGGACCGACCATCGCGGCGGGGCGCGACGGCACCGCCGGAACGGACAGCGCGGCGGGACCGGAGGTCGGCGCGGGACTCGCCGGCTACGTGCGCTTCCGGCCCGCCGACGACGGCCTCATGGTGCACCTCGGGCTGCGGCCCGACCTCTGCGGGCGAGGACTCGGGCGCGAGTTCCTCGGGCTTGTGGTCACCGAGGCCCGGCGTCGAGCGCTGGGCGCCCCGGTGAGGCTCCTGGTCCGGCGCTTCAACGCCCGCGCCATCGCCGCCTACCGGCGCGCCGGCTTCGTTGCGGCGGGCGGCACCGGCGGCGCGGTCGAGGGCACGTCGGCAGGCGACCCGCAGGAGCGCCTGGTGATGGTGCTGGTGGACTGAGCCGAGTGGGTCAGGCGAGCGCGACCAGGTCGAGGTAGTCGGCGCCGAAGTAGTCCTCGTCGCCGTCGGGCAGCAGCAGCACGCGGTCGGGGTCGAGCGCCGCCACGGCGCCCTCGTCGTGCGACACGAGCACCACGGCGCCCGTGAACGACCGCAGCGCGCCGAGGATCTGCTCGCGCGACGCGGGGTCGAGGTTGTTCGTCGGCTCGTCGAGCAGCAGCACGTTCGCGGCGGACACCACGAGCACCGCGAGAGCGAGCCGCGTCTTCTCACCGCCCGACAGCACCGACGCCGGCTTGTCCGCATCCTCACCGGAGAACAGGAACGATCCGAGCACCGACCGCACCTGGGTGTCGGTGAGCTCGGGCGCGGCCGTGCGGAGGTTCTCCACCACGGTGCGGCCCATGTCGAGCGTCTCGTGCTCCTGCGCGTAGTACCCGAGCTTGAGACCGTGGCCGGCGTTGACGGTGCCCGTGTCCGGCGGCTCCAGGCCCGCGAGGATGCGCAGCAGCGTCGTCTTGCCCGCGCCGTTGAGCCCGAGGACGACGACCTTCGACCCGCGGTCGATCGCCAGCGACACGTCGGTGAACACCTCGAGCGAGCCGTACGACTTCGACAGCTCGGTCGCGGTGAGCGGCGTGCGGCCGCACGGCGCGGGGTCCGGGAACCGCAGGTGGGCCACCTTGTCGGCCGCCCGCACGCCCTCCAGCCCCTGCAGCAGCGCCTCCGCGCGGCGCGCCATGTTCTGCGCGGCGACCGCCTTCGTGGCCTTGGCGCGCATCTTGTCGGCCTGCGCCATGAGCGCGGCGGCCTTCTTCTCGGCGTTCGCGCGCTCGCGGCGCCGGCGCTTCTCGTCGGTCTCGCGCTGCAGGAGGTAGGCGCTCCAGCCCAGGTTGTACTGGTCGATGACGGCGCGGTTGGCGTCGAGGTGGAACACCTTGTTCACCACGGCGTCGAGGAGCCCCACGTCGTGGCTGATGACGATGAGCCCGCCGGAGTACACCTTGAGGTAGTCGCGCAGCCACGAGACGGAGTCGGCGTCGAGGTGGTTCGTCGGCTCGTCGAGCAGCAGCGTCTGGGCGCCGGAGAACAGGATCCGCGCAAGCTCCACGCGGCGGCGCTGGCCACCCGAGAGCGTGCGCAGCGGCTGCGACAGCACGCGGTCGTCCAGCGCGAGGTTGGCCGTGATGCGGTGGGCCTCGCTCTCGGCGGCGTAGCCGCCCGCCGCCGTGAACCGCGCCTCGAGGCGGCCGTAGCGCTCCATGGCGGCCTCGCGCGTCTCGTCGTCGGCCGACGCCATGGCCCCCTCGGTGTCGCGCATCGCGCGGACCACCTCGTCGAGCCCGCGCGCGGACAGCACGCGGTCCAGCGCGAGCGTGTCCGGGTCGCCCGTGCGCGGGTCCTGCGGCAGGTAGCCGATCTCGCCCGACCGGCTGATGGTGCCGCCGGTCGGCTGCGTCTCCCCCGCCAGGGTCTTGGTCAGGGTCGTCTTGCCGGCACCGTTGCGCCCGACGAGTCCGATGCGGTCGCCCGCGGCGATGCGGAAGCTCGTCGGCTCGAGCAGCAGCCGAGCGCCGACGCGTAGCTCGACACCTTGCGCGGTGATCACTGGTGGGTTTCCTCCGACGACGCCTCACGGGGCTTGGCCCCGGGCACAAACGCCCGCCAGTCTACGGCCCGTTAGCGTGGCCGGACCGGGTGCCGATGACCGACCGCGCGTGCCCGACGCCACTGAACCGCTCGGGAGGCCCCGTGTCCACCAGTTTCGCGCCCGGAGAGGCGCCCGACGAGGCACCCCCGGCGCCGGCCCCGACCCGTAGCCGCGCGACCGACCTCGCGCTCGTGGCCGTCATGGCGGGCCTCGTCGCGGCCTGCGCGGTGGCGCCGCCCGTCCCCACCGGCGTCGGCGTGCCCGTCACGCTCCAGACGTTCGCTGTGCTCCTGGCGGGCCTGGTGCTGGGCGCCCGGCGCGGGGCCGCGGCGGTGGCCCTCTACGTGCTCGTCGGTCTCGCCGGCGTGCCCGTGCTGGCAGGCGGCACGGGTGGCCCGGGCGTGCTCGCCGGGCCCACCGTGGGGTATCTCCTCGCGTTCGTGCCGGCGGCGGCCGTCGCGGGCGCCCTCGCCGGGGTGGCGCGGCGCGTGGCGCCCCGGTGGCGGTTCGCCGTGCTGGCGGGCGCGGCGCTCGTCGCGGGCCTCCTCGTGGTCCACCCCCTCGGCATCGCGGGCCTCGTGCTGCGGGCGGGCCTGCCGCTGCCCGCAGCCCTGGTGGCCGACCTGGTCTTCGTCCCGGGCGACGCCCTCAAGGCCGTCGTCGCGGCGGCCGTGGCCGTCGGGGTGCTCCGCGCGTTCCCCGCGCTGCTGCGCGAGCGATGATCGAGCTCGACGCCGCCGAGGCGACGGCCTGGGCGCCGCCCCCCGGCGGTGGCCGCGACCGCGTGGTGCGCCTGCTCGGCCCGGTCTCGCTGCGGCTGGCCGAGCACCGGGTGGCGGTGGTGGGTGCCAACGGCTCGGGCAAGTCGACGCTCGCGCGCCTCGCCGCCGGGCTCGTGCGGCCCTCGTCGGGAACCGTGCGGGTGGACGGGCTGGACACCGTCCGGGACGCCGCCGCCGTCCGCCGGCACCTCGGCATCCTCTTCACCGACCCCGACGCGCAGCTGCTCATGCCGACGCCCGTCGAGGACGTCATGCTCTCGCTGCGCCGCACCCCCGTCGTCGCCGCCGCCCGCCGGGCGGCCGCTCTCGACTGGCTGGACCGCTTCGGGCTGGCGGACCACGCCGACCGCTCCGTGCACGTGCTGTCCGGGGGCCAGAAGCAGCTCCTCGCGCTCGCGTCCGTGCTGGCCACCGGGCCGGAGGTGCTGGTCTGCGACGAGCCCACCACGCTGCTCGACCTGCACTGGCGCGCCGTCGTCGACGACGTGCTGGCCGGGCTGCCCCAGCAGGTGCTGCTCGTGACGCACGACCTCGAGGCGGCGGCCCGCGCCGACCGCGTGGTGGTGGTCCATGCGGCCGCCGTGGCGGCGGACGGCGCGCCGGGGCCCGCGATCGACGCCTACCGGGGCCTCGTGCTGCCCGGCCTGCGGCCGTGCTGACCCGCGGGGCCGTCCGCATCGTGCCGGCCACCCGTACGGCGGCCAAGGTTGCGGCGCTGGCCGCCTTCTCGATCGTCGTGGTGCTCACGCACGGCGTGCTCGCCGCGGCCGTGGCTGCCGGGGTCGGCGCCGCCGCTGCCCTCGCGGCCGGCGTGCCCCGGCGCACGTGGCGGGGCGCGGTGCTCGTGGCGCTGGCGGTCGGGGCCGGCCGCACGTGGTCCGGGGGTGCGGCCCTGGGCACGGCCGCCGGTCTGGGCGTGCTCGCCCTGGTGCTGGCCGCCGCCGTCCTCGTCGCACGGACGGCGCCCGACGAGCTGCTCGACCTGCTGCCCGGGCGGCTCGGGCTGGCGGCGGTGCTCATGGTGGGGTCGATCCCGGGGCTCGTCGGCACGGTCGCGGCCACGCGCGAGGCCGCGCGCGCCCGCGGCTGCGAGCGGGACCCCCGCACGTGGCTGACCCCGGCGGCCGTGCGGGCCGTCGCGCGGGCGCACGCCACGGGTGAGCGG
>JAJYTJ010000233.1 GCA_021793115.1 Actinomycetes bacterium
GGCCGATGTGGTGCAGGACGTGGGGTGCCAGGCCGACGACGACCCCGGTCGCGCCGCTGATGGCGGTCCACACCGTCCGCAGCGGTCCACGCCGCACACCCCGGCCGGTCGGCGCGGTGGCGGCCTGCAGATGGTCGGTCATGCCTCCATCGTCCGGACCGCTGGCTGCGACCTGGTCGAGGATGGATGAAGGTCCCGCGACGCCTCACGTGGTACGGCCCGGCCACCCATCCGGTGCCCTTGCCCCGGCGCCGGCGAGGAGACCGGCGAGGGCGAGGACGACCGCGACGATGACGGGCGCGGCGCCCAGACGGTCGGCCGGGGTCAGGCTGGTGCGCAGCGGGACCTCGGTGCGGATCGTGGCCGGCGTGAACAACCCGGTGCGCTGCTCCACGGTTCCGTCCGGGGCGATGACCGCGCTGACGCCGACGGTCGAGATCAGCACCGCGGCTCGCTCGTGCTCGACCGCGCGCAGCTGGGTCATGGCCAGCTGCGGGGTCGATTCCGCGGTGCGGCCGAACGAGGCGTTGTTGGTCGCGACGACGATCAGCTGCGCGCCGTCGCGCACGGCGATGCGGACCACGTCGTCGAACGCCACCTCGAAGCGGATGACGGTCGCCAGCGGTACGACCCGGCCCAGCCGCGGCACCTGCAGGGGCACGACGGCCGGCTGGTCGCCGGGCTTGGCGTCGGTGCCGACCCGGTCGACCTGGGGGGACAACAGCCGGAACAGGCCGCGGTCCGGGATGTACTCCCCGAACGGCACCACCTTCTGCTTGGAGTAGGCGAACACCGGCCCGCGGCCGGGCTGCCACAGCAGCATCTGCACGTATCGGCCGTCGCTGTGGCGCTGGTCGGCTCCCAGCAGGATCGGCGCTCCGACCGCCTGGGCCGACCTCTCGACGGCCGCGGCGGCGGCGGCGTCGGTCCGGGGGTCGATGGCGGTCGCGTTCTCCGGCCACAGGACCACGTCAAAGCTGCCCGCAGCGGCGCTCTGGAGCAGGGTGTGGGTGCCGGTCACGTGGTTGTCGAGTACCGCGCGGGCCCGGTCGGCGACGACGCTGGGGTGGTCGGGCCGGTTGCCTTGCACGCCGGTCAGCCGCAAGGTGCCGGCCTGGGCTGCGGACGCCAGCGGGATCGTGGCGGCGAGCCCGAGGACAGCGGCGACGACCGCCGCGACCGCCAGCGCCGACCGGACACGTCCCCGTCGGGGCGCCGACCAGGCGCGGGCGAGGAGGAAGCCGACCAGGGCGATCGCGGCGGACACCAGGGGTGCGCCGCCGAGCCACGCCAGGGCCAGCAGCGGGCCGGAGGTCTGGGAGAAGGCTAGTCGGCCCCAGGGGAACGCGCCGAACGGCCAGCTCGACCGCAGCTGCTCGTCGGCGACCCAGGTGACGGTGAAGGCCAGCGCCGCCGCCCACGGGGTGCGCCGTAGCCACGGCACCCGCACCGTCGTCGCCCACGCCGCGGTCCCGGCCGCCAGGAGTCCGGCCTGGACCACCGCCAAGGCCAGCCACGGCAGCGGCCCGGCCGCCTGGCGGGCCCACCACAGGTGCGGCAGGAAGAACCCCAGCCCCCACACCAGGCCGAGCAGCCAGGCCCCACCGCCCCGATGCCCGGCGCAGCGCCACCACCAGCAGGGCGATGCCGAGTGCGGCCATCGGCCACCAGGACAGGTCGGGGAACGCGGTCTGGGTCAGCAGGCCGCCGACGACCGCCTGGACCAGCGTCTGGGGCCGCGACGGCGGGGGTGACAGGACCATGGCCGGCGATGTCGTCGCGGGCACCCGGCGGGCTGCAGCGAGGGTGGTCACGTCGGTCGAAGGTCGGCCATCGCCCTATCGCTGTGGCGGGTGAGGGCGATCGTCGACCGTGCTTTTCGGCAGGCGCAGCCGGCGCAGCAGCAGGGCGTTGGCGGTGACGATCAGCGTCGAGCCGGACATCGTCAGGGCGGCGATCTCCGGACGCAGCCACCACCCGAAGGCGGTGAAGAACGCCCCCGCGGCGATCGGCAGCGCGATCGCGTTGTAGCCGATCGCCCAGCCGAGGTTCTGGTGCTCCTTGCGCACCGTGGCCCGCCCGATCCGCAGCGCGGTCGGCACGCCCAGCGGATCCGAGCGCATCAGGACGACGTCGGCGGTCTCGATGGCGACGTCGGTGCCGGCGCCGATCGCGATCCCGAGGTCGGCGGTCGCCAGGGCGGGGGCGTCGTTGACGCCGTCACCGACCATGGCGACGTGGCGCCCTTCGGCCTGTAGTGCCGCGATCTTCGCCGCCTTGTCCTGCGGCAGGACTTCGGCGAGCACGGTGTCGATGCCGAGCTGGTCGGCGATCCGGTGGGCGGTGGCCTCGTTGTCCCCGGTCAGCATGACCACCTGGGCGCCGGCCTGGTGCAGGGCGGCCACGGCGGCCGCAGCGGTGGGGCGCGGCGCGTCGGCCAGGGCGATCACGCCCGCCACCTGACTGTCGATCGCGACGAGGACCGCGGTGCGGCCGGCGTCCGCCAGCTCGTCGCGCCGGGCTGCGAGCTGCTCGAGCTCGACACCCTCACTGACCAGCAGACGCGGGTTGCCGACGAGGACCCGGTGGCCGTCGACGCCGGCGATCGCCCCGTGGCCGGGCACGTTGCGGAACTCCGACGCCTGCACGGTAGGGACGCCACGGCCGGTGGCGTAGGCGGCGATCGCGCGGGCCAGCGGATGCTCGGACTCGCGTTCCACCGCGGCGGCCAGCATGAGCATCTGGTTCTCGTCCCGGCCGTCGGTCAGCACGTCGGTCACCTCCGGCTCGCCCTTGGTCAGGGTGCCGGTCTTGTCCATGACCACGGTGTCGATGCGGGCGGAGGTCTCCAGGGCGGTCGCGTTCTTGAACAGCACACCGCGCTGGGCGCCCAGGCCGGTGCCGACCATGATCGCCGTCGGGGTGGCCAGCCCGAGGGCGTCGGGGCAGGTCACCACGACCACGGTGATCGCGAACAGCATCGCCTGCGCCAGCCCGGCGCCGGCGGCCAGCCACACCGCCAAGGTCGCGACGCCGCCGACCAGGGCGACGAACACCAGCCAGAACGCGGCCCGGTCGGCCAGCCGCTGCCCGGGAGCCTTGGAGTTCTGCGCCTGCTGCACCAGCGTGACGATCTGCGCCAGCGTGGTGTCGGCACCGACCTTGGTGGCCCGGGCCCGCAGCGTGCCGGTGGTGTTGATCGATGCGCCGATCAACACCTCGCCGGGCGCCTTGGGCACCGGCAGGGACTCCCCGGTGACCATCGACTCGTCGACCTCGGACTCGCCCGACTCGACGAGCGCGTCCACCGGCACCTTGGCCCCGGGCCGGATCAGCAGCAGGTCGCCGACCTGGACCTGGTCGGTGGGCACCTCGACCGGATTCTCGCCGCGCAGCACCGTTGCCTTGGGAGGTGCCAGCTGCAGCAGGGTCCGCACCGCCTCGTTCGCTCCGCCGCGGGCGCGCATCTCCAGCCAGTGACCGAGCAGGACGAACGTGGTCAGCACCGTGGCGGCCTCGTAGAACACCTCGCCGCCACCGGTGAGGGTCACCACCAGGCTGTACAGCCAGCCGGCGCCGACCGCCACCGCCACCAGCACCATCATGTCCAGGGTGCGGGCGCGCAGGGCGCGCACCGCCCCGTCGAAGAAGATCCACGCCGAGTAGCCGACCACCGGCAGCGAGGCGATCAGGGTGAACACGTCGTCGCGCAGCCCGAACGGGGCAGCAACGGTGAAGCCGAAGACGTCACGGCCGATCGGGGACCACAGCAGGACGACCACGGACGCCACGGCCGCCACCAGGAACCGGTGGCGCATGTCGGCGACCATCGCCGCCATCGCCGCCCCGGCATGGTGACCGCCGTGCCCCATCGCCTCGTGCGCGGACGGCGTCGACTCGGTCGTGGCGGCGACGGGGTGCTCGAGCACCATCCCGACGTGCCCGCCGCCGTCATGGCGGCTGTCATGCTGCTCGTGGCCGGCGTGCACCGTGCTCGCCGCGACCGGCTCGGCGGTCGGGTCGCACAGGTGCTCCGGCACCGACTGCCCGGCGCAGTGGTAACCGCAGTCGCGCACCCAGCCGGCCAGGTCGCCGACCGTCGTCACCGTCGGGTCATAGGTCACGGTCGCCGTCTGGGCCACAGCATTCGGCTCGACGCCCAGCACGCCGGGCCGGCGCAGCAGGTGCTGCTGCACGATGCGGCCCGAGGTGGCCCAGTGCAGGCCGGAGACATCGAGCACCACGCTCTGTTCGGGCATCGGCGAAACTCCGTTCGTGACAGGCGGAGCGATCGCCCCTAGCGGACGTACCGATGCGGGTCGACCTCGAAGGCGGCCGCGCAACCGGCGGAGCAGAACGAGTAGGTGGTGTCGTCGAACTCGCGGTCGGCCGCGGCGTGGGCCGGGTCGACCTTCATTCCGCAGACGGGGTCGACGACACGAGTGTTCTCGGTGTGGTGCTTGAAGAGGCGCATCGGAGCTTCCTTCTCGGGGTCGTGCACGGGCGCCTCCCGGGGCACCGGTTGGCAGATATATACCCATAGGGGGTATCTGTGCGAACAGCGCGCCGCGTTGCCGACGGGGTGGACTCGGCGGTGCGCGCCGCTGCCGGCTCGGTGGACGGTGCTGCCCTGCGGCTCGGCGCGTGCGGCGGCGGGCGCAGAGGGAGACGCGGTCGGTTGTCATGGGACCCGACGCCGACCGCGTCCGGCTCTAGGGCGTGTCTCCCATACGTTCGGTGAGGCTCGCGACACCCTGGGCGGGTGACGACGTCTTCGCGGTTGACGGTGTTCGCTGACGAGCAGTGGGCAC
>JAJYTJ010000234.1:0-4316 GCA_021793115.1 Actinomycetes bacterium
GTTCGTCGTCGTCGTCCTCGTCGCCGCCGTGGTGGCCGCGCTGCTGCGGTGGGCCGGCCTGCCGTGACCGCCTAGGCTCGCCCGGTGCCGTCCCACGCCCACCCCGCCGCCGACGTCTCCGTCCGCCCCGCCGTGCCCGGCGACGAGGCCGCCATCGCCGCGGTGCAGCTCGACGCCTGGCGTGCCGCCTACGCCGACTCGCTCGGCGCCGGCGCGCTCGCGATGCTCGACGAGGCGGCGGTCGTGGAACGCTGGCGCGCCGCGGTGGTGCAGCCACCGGACCGCCGCTTCCACGTGCTCGTGGCGATGGCGGGGCCAAGGCTCGTCGGCTTCGTCTCGGTCGCGCCGGTGGCGGCACCGCCCAACGCGGCCGACCAGACTCCGGGCGGGATCCTCCTGGCCCTCGAGGTCGCACCCGGCGAGCAGCGCTTCGGCCACGGCTCGCGGCTGCTGGCGGCGGCCGTCGACACGCTGCGGTCCGACGGCGCCGACCAGGTCATCACGTGGGTGGCGGACGGCGACGAGGCGCGCACCCGGTTCCTGTCCGGGGCCGGGCTCGCGCCCGACGGCGCGGTGCGCGAGCTGGCCTCGGGCCCCGGGCCGGACGGTGAGCAGACCGTGCTGCGCGAGCACCGCTGGGGCGCGCAGATCTGAGGCCGCGGCGTCGCGCCGGGGTGCCCCGCCCGGCAACCGCCTCGTCAGGCGGGCGGTGCGCCCTTGCCGCGGTGCAGGCGGCTCGCCGTGCGCAGCGCGCCCCGGGCCGCCTTCCGGTCCCCCGCCGCGTCGTACGCGAAGGCCAGGTGGTACCACGTGCGCCAGTCGTCCGGGGCGGCCTCGACCGCCTCGCGCGCCGCACCGAACCGTTCGCGGGCCACCTGCCGGTCGATGCGGCCGCCGGCCGAGCGCGGCAGGTCGTCGACCGGCAGCGCGCCCTCCCCGGCGAGCGCGTCCGCCATGGCCCGGACGTCCACGGCGAGCCACCACTCGCGCGCCACCAGCCCGATGACCAGGAGCGGCAGGACGAGGAGCGCGATCCCGAGGCCGACGCCGATCCCGTTGCCGGTGCCGATGAGCTGCACCGCGCGCACCACGACGAGGCCGACGTAGAGCCCCAGCAGCACCGTGATGACGACGGCGCCCGCCAGGCCGGCGTACCGGCGCCGCGCCGGCGCGGGGACCTGGCCGCTCACGCTGGTCCCAGGCCCAGGAGCGACTCCAGGCCGACCGTGAGGCCCGGCCGGTGCGGCACGGCGCGCACCGCCATGAGCACGCCCGGCATGAAGCTCACCCGGTCGAACGAGTCGTGCCGGATGGTGAGCAGCTCGCCGGGGTTGCCGAGCAGCACCTCCTGGTGCGCGACGAGCCCACGCAGGCGCACCGCGTGGACGTGCACGCCCTCCACCTGCGCGCCGCGGGCGCCCTCGAGCGACGTCGATGTCGCGTCGGGCATGGCGCCGAGCCCGCCCGCGGAGCGGGCCGCCGCGATCGCCCGGGCGGCCGACCGGGACGTGCCAGACGGGGCGTCGACCTTGTCCGGGTGGTGCAGCTCGATGACCTCGGCGCTCTCGAAGAAGCGGGCGGCCTGCGCCGCGAACGCCTGCGCCAGCACGGCGCCCAGCGCGAAGTTGGGGGCGATGACCACGCCGACCCCGGGCGCCCGCACCAGGTGGTCCCGCACCCGCGCGTACGCCTCGTCGGTCCACCCGGTGGTGCCGACGACGACGTGGACACCCCGGTCCACCAGGGCGTGGACGTTCTGCTCGGTGACGGCAGGCACGGTGAAGTCGACGGCGACCTGGGCGTCGGCGTCGCTCACGCTGGAGACGTCGCCGTCGGCGTCCACGGTCGCCACGAGCCGGAGTCCCGGCGCCGCCTCGACCGCGGCGCACACGGTCGACCCCATCCGCCCGGCCGCGCCCAGGACGGCCACCCGCAGGTCATCAGCCACGGTCAGCCACCCTACCGGCGGTGCCGCGGTCAAGCCGGGGCGCCGTCGAGCCGATGCCCGGGCATGGGGGCCCCCGTTCGTTCCGCCTACGTGCTCGTCCGTGACCTGGCCGCTCTCACGGCCGTTGCCGTCGCCGGCGGCACCGCCGTGGCGGCAGCCTGCCTGGACGCGGCTCGGCGCGATCTCGCCGCCCACCCCGGCCCCGGGGGCCTGGTCGTCGCCCTCCCCCTCTCGTGGGCGGACGCCCTGCGCTCCGGCTGGGTGTGGGCAGGGGGCGTGGCGGTGTGGCTCGCCGTCGGATGGTGCGCGACGCGGGCCCGAGCGTCCCGCCGCACCGTGGGGCTGCCGTTGGCGCTGGCCGCGACCTTGCTCGCCCTGCGCGCGGCGCTCGCGCTGTGGGACGGGCTGCCCTGGACCTCGTACGACCTCTGGCCCGGACCGGTGGAGCCGTATCACGTGCCCACGGGCGACGGCAGCCTCCGCCCGAGCCTGGCGCACCCCGCGTGGGGGTTCCCGCTGCTCTTCCTCGCACTGCTCGTCGCCGCCGCGCTGCTGGGTGCCCGGGCCGGACGCCGGCCGGACGACGCGGCATCGCGCTCCGTGTCACCCCTGCCCGGGCGTGCGGTGGCGATGGCCGGCCTCGTCGTGGGCCTGCCGGCAGCATTCGGTGCTGCCGGAGCGGCCGTCGCCCGGTACGCGTCGCGCCCACCCGACGGTCTCGACTGGTCCGCCCCGTGGGCCCAGGTGGTGCGCGACGTGGGGCTGCCCCTCGTCGTCGCACTGCTGGCCGTCGCGCTGCTGTCCGGCACGGGCCCGCTCGGGATGCTGCTGACCGCGACAGTCACCCTGCTGGTCGCGGGACCGCCCGTGCTGAGCTGGATGATCGATCTCAACGGCGCTGTACCGCTGGGCGTCCCCGCGGGGATAGTCGTCGCCTGCGTCGCGGTGGCGCTGTGGCGCCCGGCCGCCGACTGGGCGGTGGTGACGCTGGCGCCGCTCGACGCCTCGGCCACTGCGGACCCGACGATCGGCTGACCGCGACCGCGGTCACGCCGGCGCGCGGTCAGTCCCCGAAGGGCCCCACGCGTACCACGGACCGGGGTGCAGCGGCCAGCTCGGCCGCCAGGTCCTGCACCTCTACTGCCGTCACGGCCCGCACCCGCTCGAGCGTCTCGTCGAGCGACAGCAGCTCGCCGTGCACCAGCTCGGCGCGGCCCAGTCGGGTCATCCGCGAGCCCGTGTCCTCCAGGCCCAGCACGAGCGACCCGCACAGCTGGCCGATGCAGCGCGCCAGCTCCGCCGGCCCGACGCCGCCGTCCGCCAGCTTCTCCAGCTCGGCGACGAGCAGGCCGGTCACCTCGTCCACGCGCGTGGGCGTGCACCCGGCGTACAGCCCGAAGATCCCCGCGTCCGCGTGGCCCGACGAGAACGAGTACGTGGAGTAGGCCAGGCCACGCTTCTCGCGGATCTCCTGGAACAGGCGCGAGCTCATGCCGCCGCCCAGCACCGCGTTGAGCACCGACAGCGCGAAGCGGCGCGGGTCGGTCGCGGTGAGCGCCACGCCCCCGACGATGACGTTCGCCTGCTCGGTGGGCCGGCGCACGCTGCGCTCGACACCCACGGCGGGGATCCCCGCCGTGCCGACCGGCAGACCGCGCGCGGCTCCGGCTCGTCGGGACCGAGGTGCGACGTCGTCGGCCAGGGTCCACCCGCCGGTCGCGAGCGCCTCGCCCACCTGGGCGACGAGCGCGTCGTGGTCGATGCCACCCGCCGCGGTGACGACCAGGGTCTCGGGCGTGTAGTGCCAGCGGTAGTGCTCCCACACCGCGTCGCGCGGCACGGCGCGGATCGTGGCGGGCGTGCCGCCGATCGGCCGTCCGAGCGGGTGCGCGCCCAGCACGGCGGCGGCGAACTCGTCGTGCACCACGTCGCTCGGGTCGTCGTCGTTCATCGCGAGCTCTTCGAGGATGACGCCGCGCTCGGTCTCGAGCTCGCCGGCGTCCAGCCGCGCCGAGGTCACCATGTCGGCGATCACGTCGACGGCCATCGGGACGTCGGCGTCCAGGACGCGTGCGTAGTAGCACGTGTCCTCCTTGCCGGTGGCGGCGTTGGCCTCGCCGCCCACGGCGTCGAACGCCTCGGCGATGTCCATCGCCGAACGCCGAGCCGTGCCCTTGAACAGCAGGTGCTCGAGGAAGTGGGTCGAGCCGAAGTGCCCGTCGGTCTCGTCGCGCGAGCCGACGCCCACCCACGCCCCGACGGTCGCCGAGCGCAGGCCCGGCATCCGCTCGGTCAGGACGCGGACCCCGCCGGGCAGGACGGAACGACGCACCACGGCGTCGCCGTCCTGCCCGGCGGACCGCTCTGC
>JAJYTJ010000234.1:4326-4784 GCA_021793115.1 Actinomycetes bacterium
GCTCGGTCAGGACGCGGACCGCTCTGCCCCGGGTTGCCCGGAGCGGACGAGCGGAAGGTCCAGCGGCACGGTCAGGCGTCGGCCGGCTCGGTGGCCGCCTCGGCGGCACCCTCCGGCTCGGCAGCCTTCTGCTCCTCGTCGAGCACCGCGTGCAGCGACAGCTTGCCACGCGGGTCGATCTCACCGATCTCGACCTGGACCTTCTGGCCCACGGCGAGGACGTCCTCGACGTTCTCCACGCGCTTGCCGCCGACGAGCTTGCGGATCTGCGAGATGTGCAGCAGCCCGTCCTTGCCCGGCGAGAGCGAGACGAACGCGCCGAACGTCGTCGTCTTGACGACCGTGCCGACGAAGCGCTCGCCGATCTCCGGCATGTGCGGATTGGCGATCGCGTTGACCGCGGCCCGCGCCGCCTCGGCCGAGGGGCCGTCGGTCGCGCCGATGTAGACGGTGCCGTC
>JAJYTJ010000040.1 GCA_021793115.1 Actinomycetes bacterium
CGGTGACGATGCCGATCGCGATGCCGATGATGATCGCGAGCAGGATGGCCGCGGTCACCAGCTGCAGTGTCGACGGGATGGCCGATCCCAGCGCCGCCGTGACGGGCTGGCCGGAGATCGCCTTGCCGAGGTCGCACTTGCCCGGCACGACGCACTTGACGGCGCCGGACAGCCAGACGAAGTAGCGCGCGGGCGCCGGGATGTTCAGGTGCAGCAGCGCGATGCGCGCCTGCATCAGCTGTTCCTTGTTCGGCTTGTTCGACGCCCGGTACTCGGCCAGCGGGTCACCGCTGACGGAGACGAGCATGTACACGAGGAACGACGCCCCGAGCAGGATGAGCAGCGACACACCAAGGCGTCGCAGCAGGTATGAGGCCATCAACTTCTCGCTCTCGCGCGACGGCACGCCGTTGTGCGGCGCGACCGCGCGGGGGGTCGCGGTTCACCGCGACCGGGTGGACAGGGGAACCCGCCGGGCGCCAGGCGCTCGACGAACTGGGACACGACTCTAGCGTCTCGATGCGTGGACCTGGACCAGAAGGACGGACGGCGTCGGGAGGGCGAACCCTCCCGACGCCGTCCTAGGTCACTGCACGAGCCGGTGAAGCGGGACGATCACTTGCTGATCGTCCACTCCCACGTGTTCCACCACACGCCGGACTGCGTGGAGTTGTACTGGTCCATGCCGCCGACCTTGTCGGAGACGGCGACGACACCCGGGGACTGGAACAGCGGCAGGCCGTAGGCGTCGGGGAACAGCAGCGAGTCGATCTGCGTCTGCAGCTGCGTCTGCTTGGCGGGGTCGAGCTCGACGGTCAGCTGGTCGCACAGCTGGTCGACCTGCGGGTTCGAGTAGCCGTTGTAGTTGCCGCCACCGTTGGTCTTGTACAGCTGCGGCGTGCCCGAGACGCCGACGCCCGGCTGCACCCAGCCGAAGATCGACGCGTCGTACGAGCCGTCGCCCAGGATGCCGCCCCACTTGTCCTTCGGCTGGGCGTCGTCGACGATCTTGAACCCGGCCTGCTTGGCCGACTGCGCGATGAGCGTGAAGGCGTTGAGGCGGTTGGGGTTGTCGACGTTGTACATGATCCGGACGGTCGGGCTCGTGACGCCGGCCTCCTGGAGCAGCTGCTTGGCGCCCGGGATGTCGACGTTGGCGTACGCGGCGGAGCCATTGTTGGCGACGTCGGGCGCGTAGGCCGCCTGGGCCGGCACGAAGATCTGCGAGTTGAGCACCTTCGCGTTCGGGTTCTGCGGCGTGACGACGGCGTCGAGGATCTGCTGGCGCGGGATCGTCTTGAGGAACGCCTGGCGGACCTTGAGGGCCTTGGCGGCGTCCCCACCGTAGGTGGCCGGGTCGAACGGACCCTTGTTGTTGAACGTCAGGTCGATGTGGTCGAACGCCAGCTGGTCGCCCGTGATGACCTTGATGCCACTGAGCGCCTTGAGCGCGGTCATCGTGTCGGCCGTCGACTGCGGCGCGACGACGTCGACCTCGCCGTTCTTCAGGGCCTGGATCGCGGCGGTCGCGTCCGGGATGGTCCGCATGACGATCTGGTCGACGTGCGGCTTGAGGTCACCCGTGTACTTCGGGTTCGGGATCAGCGTGACGGACTGGTTCTCCTGGATGTCCGAGACGATGAAGGGGCCCGAGGAGAGGTACAGCGACGAGTCGCTCGGCAGCGTCGTCGTGTCGAAGCCGGTGTTCCAGAAGTCCGAGACCTTCTTGAGCTCCGGGTCCTGCGTCGTCGCCTTGGGGGCGGTGTCCGCGAGCTTCTTGAACAGGTCGTCGAGGGCCTTGGTGTTGGCGAGGCCGGCGTGCTTGGCGACGACGTGCGCGGGCTCGTCGGCCGTCAGGGCGATCTCCCAGTCGGCGGCCGGCTTGGAGTAGGTCAGCGTCATCGACATGTTGTCGGCGCTGATCTCGGGGAACGACGTCAGGCCCAGCGTGGTGGTGTCACCCGCGTAGTCGAAGTAGGTGACGTCGTCCTTGGTGCCGAACTTGCCGTCCGCCCCCGGGGAGTTGTAGTGGCCCGAGTCGACCGCCCACGCGAGCAGCAGGTCGGACGCGTCCACCTGGACGCCGTCGGACCAGGTCACGCCCTTGTTGACCGTGTACTTGACCTTGAGCGGGTCCTTGCTCAGGACCTGGTACGTGCCGAACGACGGGTCCTTGACGATCTTCAGCGTCGGGCCCTCGACGTAGTTGAACCACGCACGGGTCGGGTACTCCACGACCTTGTTGTTGATGTCGGTGTTGCCCGAGCTGGTCAGGGGGTTGAACGTCGTGAAGGCGTTGGTCTCCGCGACGCGGATGATGCCGCCGGTGGCCGTGCCCGCGGTCGCGCCGCCGGTACCCGTCGCCGCCGGCGTGTTCCCCGGGGCGTTCGAGCACGCCGCGAGGACGACCGCGCCGACGGCCACGAAGGCGGCCGCCGCGCTGATGCGCCTGATCTTCAAGGTTCCTCCAGGGAAGGGAGGTGGCGGTGCCGGCCGATCACCGTAGAGGTGAGCGACAGGCAGGGATCCGCCACAGGTTGTGGAAACCGTAGTCGCGTCCAGATTGGACGAATCGGGCAGGCCGGACACGGCCATCGAATCGTTACTAAGTCGATACCGGTGAGTACGGATTCCTCCGAGCCGGAGGCCCACGGGGGCGATTCCCGTAACGCGCCGGAAACACGCAGATCAGGCGGCGATCCGTCGGCCGCGCCGGGCGCTCCGCCACGTCCCCACGACGAGGCCGACGGCGAGGGCGACTCCGTGCGGGTCGCGCCGCGCGAGCAGCACCACCGTGAGCGCCACGAGCACCACGACCAGGCCCGCCTCGTGCCACGACGGGTCCCGCAGCGTGGCGAGCACCGCGACGACGAGGAGCACCATCGTGACCATCGAGCTGCCTGCGCCCGACTGCCTGAACGTCAGCACCGTCACGAGGTTCGCCGCGACACCGCCGAGCACGGCGACGAGCAGGCCGGTGCGCGGCGCGAGCACCTCCCCCGCGAGCCCCACCGTCACCGCGAGCGCGACGAGGTCGACCGCGACCGCCGTCCATCCGCCGTCCTGCCGCACGAGCGACGTCGCCAGGCGCCACCACTGGCCGGCCCGGATCGCCGCCGGGTCACGCATGCCCTGCCCGAGTAGCGAGGGCCGCAGCAGCTGCGCCACCCAGCCCGCGGCGACGAGCGCGACGAGCCCGACACCCCACGCCGCCAGTCGCGGCGGCCGGCCCTCGGGACGGCGCCGGACGAGCAGGAACCAGCCGACGGCGTAGACGCCCGCGTCGAGGAGCGCGCCGGTCACCGGTCCGCCGGCCCGCCCCAGCCGTGCTCGCTCGTCGCGCTCAGCCGGTCGAGGAACGCGACGACCACCTCACGGTCGGCCGGGCTCAGCGACGCCGCGACGGCGAACCGGCGGGCGTGCTCGCGGCCCACCGTCTCCTCGGCGGCCCGGCGCGTCTCGGGCGTGACCACCACGGCGATCGCGCGCCGGTCGGACGGGTGCGGCGTGCGGTGGACGTGGCCGCCGTGCTCCAGGCGGTCGAGCAGCTTGGTGGTCGAGGCGCTGGAGATGCCGAGGTGCTCGGCGATGTCGCGCGCGGTGACGTGCAACCCCTGGTCCGTGCGGACGATGACGAAGCGCAGGGCCTTCATGTCCGTCTCGCCGAGCTGCATGTAGCGCCGCGAGGCCGCGCTCGCCCGCTGCTCGGCGGTGCGCCAGCGGAACAGCGCGTCCATGACGCGCACCACCTGCGCCACCTCGTCCTCGGTGAGGCCCTCGGTCGCGACCAGGCGCCCGCCACGGTCGACGACGCGCGGGTCGTGGAACCCCTGGGCGATCTCGGGGATCTCCGCGTCGGTTCGCATGGCAGAACGCTACCTCCCCCTCGATAGTTGCCTTACGTAGGCTACTATCCTGGCTAGCAAAACATCTGGAGGTGGGACATGGACCGCGTCGTCCTCGTGTCGGACGCGGGCGAGCCGATCGGCTCGGCGCGCAAGGCCGACGTGCACGGCGCCGACACGCCGCTGCACCTCGCGTTCTCGTGCTACGTCCACGACGACGCCGGCCGGCTGCTCGTCACCCGCCGCGCGCTGGCCAAGCGCTCCTGGCCGGGCGTGTGGACCAACTCGTTCTGCGGCCACCCCGCCCCGGGAGAGGCGGCCGAGGACGCGGTGCGCCGGCACGCCCGCCGGGAGCTGGGCCTCGAGCTGAGCGATCTGCACGTGGTGCTGCCGGACTTCCGCTACCGGGCGGTGGACCCCGCGGGCATCGTCGAGAACGAGGTCTGCCCGGTCTTCTCCGCCCGCGCGGCCGGCCCGCTCCACCCCGCGCCCGACGAGGTGATGGAGCACGCCTGGGTGGCGCCGGCCGACCTGGATCGGGCCGTCGGCCTGGCCCCGTGGGCGTTCAGCCCGTGGCTCGTGCTGCAGCTCCCCCGGCTCGCGGGCGCGACGACGCGGGAGTCCGTCGCATGAGCGCGCAGGCCGCCCCCGACCCCTGCCGGCTCGACACGCCCCGGCTCGCACCGGTCGAGCGTCGCCCCGCCCCGGCCGGTCCCGTGCCGTCCCACGACGCCGCACCCGTGGTGCTGCCGACCCTGGCGGCGGCGCTCGCCGAGACCGAGCGCCGGCTGGATGCCTTCTTCGCCGAGCAGGTGGCGCGCGCCGGACGGCACGCCGGCCCGTACCCCGCGCTCTGGCAGGCGCTGCAGGCCGCGGCGCACGGCGGCAAGCGCCTGCGCCCGCGCCTCCTGCTCGGCGCGTTCCTGCACCTCGGGGGCACGCGGCTCGAGCCGGCGATCGACCTGGCCGTCGCGGTGGAGCTGCTCCACACGGCGCTGCTGGTGCACGACGACGTCATCGACGGGGACGCGCAGCGCCGCGGCGCCCCGAACGTCGTCGGCACGTTCGCGGCCGCGGGCGCGGCCGGCGGGCTGGGCCCCGAGCGGGCCCGGCGCTGGGGCGAGCACGCCGCGCTGCTCGCCGGCGACCTCATGCTCACGTCGGCGCTGCGGATCGCGGCGCGGCTGGACGTCGACGAGCCCCGGCGGCGCCGCCTGGTGGACCTCGTGGACGAGAGCGTGTTCCGGGCGGCGGCCGGGGAGCTGGCCGACGTCGCCTACGCCGCCGGCCTCGCGACCCCGACCCCGGCCGAGATCCGGGGCACCATGGCGGACAAGACGGCCCACTACTCGCTCGAGCTGCCGCTGCGCGGCGCGGCGATCCTCGCGGGGTCGCCGGACCCCGTCGCCGACCGGCTCGGCGCGATCGGGCGGTCGCTGGGGACGGTCTTCCAGATGCGGGACGACCTCCTGGGCGTGTTCGGGCAGGCCGCGGAGACGGGCAAGAGCGCGTCCAACGACCTGCGGGAGGGCAAGCAGACGCTGCTCGTGGCCGCCGCGCGCGGCACCGCGCCGTGGCGCGCCGTGGAGCACCTCTTCGGGCAGCCCGACCTGGACGACGAGGGCGCCGACCTGCTGCGTGCCGCCCTGGAGGCGTGCGGCGCGCGGCACCGGGCCGAGCGCGCGCTGCACCGCGAGCGCGACACGACGCTGGCCCTCGTCGACCTCGCGGGGCTGCCCACCGGGCTGAGCCTGCTGCTGGCCCACGAGGCTGAGCGGGCCGCGGAGCGCCGGTCATGAGCCGCGCGACGGGCCTAGCGCTCTACGCCGGCACGGCGCGCGTGGCGTGCACCCCCGTGATCCGCCGGTACTCCACGTCGTTCCGCCTGGCCACCGCCCTGTTCCCGCGGCGGTGCCGGTCCGCGATCGCCGCCGTCTACGCCCTGGTGCGCATCGCGGACGAGATCGTGGACGGCACGGCCGCCGAGGCGGGGCTCGGCCGGGCGGCGCAGCGACGGCTGCTCGACGAGCTCGAGGCGGAGACCGAGCGAGCCGTCACCACCGGCTTCTCGGCGAACCTCGTGGTGCACGCGTTCGCGGCGGTCGCCCGCGAGTGCGCCGTCGAGCCCGCGCTGACGGGCGCGTTCTTCGCGTCGATGCGCCGCGACCTGGCGGACGTCGCGTTCGACGACGGCGAGTACCGCGCCTACGTGCACGGTTCGGCCGAGGTCGTCGGGCTCATGTGCCTGCGGGTGTTCCTCGCCGGGCGGCCCGTGGCCCCGGCCGTCGGCGCCACGCTCGACGAGGGGGCCGCGCGCCTGGGAGCGGCCTTCCAGAAGGTCAACTTCCTGCGCGACGTGGGCGACGACCGGCGGCGCCTGGGCCGCGCCTACCTGCCCGGCTCGGGCAAGGGGCTCACCGACGACGCCAAGGCGGCCGTGGTCGCGGACATCCGCGCCGACCTGCGCGCCGCGCGCGCGGCCGTGCGGCACCTGCCGGCGGACTGCCGCCGCGCGGTGCTCGTCGCCACCGCGATCTTCGGCGAGCTGCTGCGGCGCATCGACCGGCTGCCGGCCGAGCGCCTGCTGCAGGTGCGCGTGTCCGTGCCGGCGCCGGTCAAGGTGGCGCTCGCGGTGCGCTGGTCGCTGGTTCCGGGGGTGGCGGCATGAGCCGGGCGCTGGACACCGTCGTCATCGGCGGCGGCGTCGCGGGGCTGGCGTCCGCGGCGCTGCTCGCGGCCGACGGGCACCAGGTGACCCTCCTGGAGGCGCTGCCGCGGCTCGGCGGCCGCGCCGGCTCGTGGGAGCGGGGCGGGTTCCGGTTCGACACCGGGCCGTCGTGGTACCTCATGCCCGAGGTGTTCGACCACTTCTACCGCCTCCTCGGCACGTCCGCCGACGAGCAGCTGGTGCTGCGCACGCTCGACCCGGGCTACCGGGCGTACTTCGAGGGCGACCCCGAGCCGTTCGACCTGCCCGTGGGCGGGCCTGCGGCGCGCGCGGCCCTGGCGGCGCTCGACCCGGGCTCGGCCGACGGCCTGCACCGGTACCTCGACTCCGCGACCGAGGCGTACCGGCTGGCGATCGGGCACGTCCTCTACACCTCGTTCGACTCCCTGGGCCCCTTCCTCGACCGGCGCCTGCTGGCAAGGCTCCCCCGGCTCGTCGGGCTGCTGCGCCGCTCGTTGGACGACGAGATCCGGGCCCACACCGCCGACCACCGGCTGCGCCGGCTGCTCGGCTACCCCGCCGTCTTCCTCGGCGGCTCGCCCATGCGCGTGCCGGCGATGTACCACCTCATGAGCCACCTCGACGTGGACGACGCGGTGCGCTACCCCGACGGCGGGTTCGCCCGGGTGGTCCAGACGATCGCCGACCTGGCGGCCGGTGCCGGCGCACGGCTGGTGACGAGCGCGCCGGTGGAGCGCATCCTCGTGGCCGGCGGCGCCGCGCGCGGCGTGCTGTACCGCGACGAGCACGGCGTCCAGCAGCGGGTGGACGCCGAGCTCGTGGTCGCGGCGGGCGACCTGCACCACACGCAGACCCTGCTCGACCCGCAGCACCGCGACCTCGACGAGCGGTGGTGGCGGCGACGCGACCCGGGGCCCGGCGCCGTGCTGGCGATGCTGGGGGTGCGCGGGCGCGTGCCGCAGCTCGCGCACCACACGCTGCTGCTGGCCGACGACTGGGACGGTGGGTTCGACGCGCTGCGCCGCGGCCGCGGGCTGCCCGCCTCGCCGTCGCTCTACATCGGTCGGCCGAGCGCCACCGACCCGACCGTCGCTCCGGCCGGCGACGAGAACCTCTTCGTCCTGGTCCCGGTACCGGCGGACCCCGCTCTCGGCCACGGTGGCATCGACAGGGCGGGCGACCCGCAGGTCGAGGCCTTCGTCGACCGCACCATCGACCGCATCGCAGCCTGGACCGGCGCGGGCGACCTGGCCGAGCGCGTCGTCGTGCGGCGCACGGTGGCCCCCGGGGACTTCGCCGACGACCTGCGGTCGTGGCACGGCAGCGCGCTCGGGCCGGCGCACACGCTGCGGCAGAGCGCGGTGCTCCGCGCGCCGAACGCCTCGCGCCACGTGCGGGGCCTGCTGTACGCGGGCGGCAGCGCCATCCCGGGCATCGGGGTGCCGATGTGCCTCATCAGCGCCGAGCTCGTCGCCAAGCGCGTGCGCGGCGACCGCAGCGCGTCGCCACTGCCCGAGCGCGTCGGGGGCCCGGCATGAGGGTGGCCTACCTGGGGGCGCTGCTGCTGTCCGGCGGCGGGCTGGCCCTGGCCGACCGGCGCTGGCGGCTGCTGTTCTGGGACGACGCGCGGCGGGCCGCCCTCGTCGTCGGCACCGGCGTCGCGGTCCTCCTCGCGGCGGACCTCGTCGGGATCGCGCACGGGCTGTTCTTCCGCGCGCCGACGCGCGTCATGACCGGCCTGCTCCTCGCGCCGGAGCTGCCGGTCGAGGAGCCCGTGTTCCTCGCGTTCCTGAGCTACCTGACGATGCTGCTGGTGCGCGGGTCCGAGCGCGTGCTCGCGCGCGGGGGGACGCCATGACGTACCCCACGCTCGCGCTGGGCCTGGTGGCGCTCGCCGCGGCGGTGCGCGTGCTCGCGGGCGCGGTGGCCCGACGACGAGGGCGCCGCATCCCCGTGGCGCCGACGCTCGTCGCCGTCGTGGCCCTGCTCGCGCTGACGGCCGCGTTCGACAACGTCATGCTGGCCGTGGGCGTCGACGACTACGCGCGCGCCCCCGCGTCCGGGCTGGCCATCGGGCGCGCGCCGATCGAGGACTTCTCCTACCCGCTGGCCACCGCCCTGCTCCTGCCGGGCGTGTGGGAGCTGAGCCGCCGGAGGCACCATGCCGAGCACGGAGCCACGCACGACGCCGGCCGGGCTGGCGCGCACGCCGCCGGCCACGCCGGACCCGGAGCGCGCCGTGCAGGGTAGCGCCGCCACCGGCGGCACCACCACCGGCCGCGCCCTGCCCGCCCGGGCCCTCGTCGGCCGGCTGCTGGCCGCCTCCCGGCCGCTGAGCTGGGTTAACACCGCCTACCCGTTCGCCGCCGCGTACCTGCTGGCCGGCGGCCGGCCGGGCGCCGCGCTCGTCGTCGGGACCGTCTTCTTCCTCGTGCCCTACAACCTCGCGATGTACGGCATCAACGACGTGTTCGACCACGCGTCGGACGCGGCGAACCCGCGCAAGGGCGGAGTCGAGGGCGCGCTGCTCGACCCGGGGCTGCACCACCGCGTGCTCGTCGCCGCCGTGGCGACGTGCGTCCCCTTCGTCGTCGCGCTCGCCACGCTCGGCGGGCCGTGGTCGTGGGCGGTGCTCGCGGTGACGCTGTTCGCGGTCGCCGCGTACTCGGTGCCCGGGCTGCGGTTCAAGGAGCGCCCCGTGCTCGACTCGCTCACCTCGAGCACGCACTTCACCGGCCCCGCCGTCTACGGGCTGGTGCTCGCCGGCGGGGCGTGGACCCGGCCCGCCGTGCTCGCGCTCGTCGCCTTCTTCCTGTGGGGCGTCGCCGCGCAGGCGTTCGGCGCGGTGCAGGACGTGGTGCCGGACCGGCAGGCCGGCATCGCCTCCGTGGCGACCGCGCTCGGCGCCGCGCGCGCGGTGCGGCTGTCGCTCGCGCTGTGGGCCACCGCGGGCCTGCTGCTGCTCGCCGAGCCGTTCCCCGGGCTGCTCGCCGCGCCGCTCGTCGTGCCCTACCTCATGCTGGCCTGGCCCTACCGGTCGGTGACCGACGAGGGCTCGGCCGCCGCTCACGGCGGGTGGCGCCACTTCCTCGTCGTCAACTACGCCGTCGGCTTCCTCGTCACACTGATCCTCATCACGATCGGACGCCCATGACCCGCCTCACGCCCGTGCCCACCGAGCCCGCCCCCGCCGTGCGTCACCGCGCACCGCGCGTGCTGCGCGCCCTGCTCCCGGCGTTCCTCGTGCTCGTGTGGTTCGCCGTGGCCGGCGTCGGCGGGCCGTACTTCGGCCGGATCGGCGAGGTCTCGTCGAACGACCCGACCGCCTACCTGCCGACGAGCGCGCAGGCGACGCAGGTGCAGGCGCGGCTGCCGGAGTTCCTGGGCAAGGACACCATCCCCGCGGTGGTGCTCGTCACGGCCGGCTCGCCGCTCACCGCCGCGCAGAAGGCCCAGCTCGACCATCTCCCCACGGCGCTGGCCGGCATCGCGGGGGTGTCCGGGCAGCCGAGCCCGCCGATCGTGTCGCAGGACGGGACGGCGGCCCAGGTGTTCGTCCCGGTCTCGGCGTCGGCGTCCGTGGGCGACGTGGTCGCTGCGATCCGCGCCGCGCTGCCGGGGCTGGTGCCGTCGGGCACCGAGTTCTACGTCACCGGCCCGGCCGGCTTCACCGCGGACCTGGTGACGGCGTTCGGCGGGATCGACGGCATCCTCCTGCTCGTCGCGGTGCTGGCGGTGCTGGTGATCCTCGTGGCGGTGTACCGGTCGCCGCTGCTCCCGCTGGCCGTGCTGCTCACCAGCACGTTCGCCCTCACGGCCGCGCTGCTGACGGTGTGGTGGCTCGCCAAGGCCGGCGTCTTCCCGCTCAGCGGCCAGACCCAGGGCATCCTCTTCATCCTCGTCATCGGCGCCGCGACGGACTACTCGCTGCTCTACGTCTCGCGCTACCGCGAGGCGCTGCGGGCGCACGAGCACCGCTGGGACGCCACGCGCGCCGCGCTGCGCGGGTCGGTCGAGCCGATCCTCGCCTCCGGCGGCACGGTCATCGCCGCGCTCCTCATGCTGCTGCTCAGCGAGCTGCAGTCGAACCGGGCGCTCGGGCCCATCGCGGCCGTCGGCATCGTGTTCGCGATGCTCGGCGCGCTGACGCTGCTGCCGTCCCTGCTCCTGCTGCTGGGCCGGGCGGCGTTCTGGCCGCGGCGTCCCCGCTACGCGCCCGACGAGGCCGGCGCGGACCCGGTGCCGACGCGCGGCCTGTGGGCGCGGGTCCCGCGCTTCGTCGTGCGGCGCTCGCGGGCGGTGTGGCTCGTCGGCGTCGTGGTGCTGCTCGCCGCGAGCGCGGGGGTGCTCCAGCTGCGCGCCAGCGGGGTCCCGGCCAGCGACCTGGTGCTCGGCCACTCCGAGGCGCGCACGGGGCAGGAGCAGCTGGCCGAGCACTTCCCCGGCGGGTCCGGCAGCCCGGTGCAGGTCGTCGTCCCGGCGGACCGGCTGCAGGCGACGGCCGGGACGCTGCTCGCCGCGCCGGGCGTGACGTCCGTCGCGGTGGTCAGCGCACAGTCGCCCAGCGGCCAGGCACCGGTCACCGCCGCGGGCGTGCAGCCGGTGGTCCCCGGCACCCCGGCGCCCGCGCCGACCGTGGCGAACGGCGACGTGCTGCTCGAGGCGACCCTGGCGAACGCGGCCGACTCGGGCGCCGCCGAGGCCACCGTGCGGCAGCTGCGCACGGACCTGGGCCCCGGCGCGCTCGTCGGCGGCGTCACGGCCACCGCCGTGGACTCCGACCACGCCTCGGTGCACGACCGGAACCTCATCATCCCGCTCGTGCTGGTGGTGATCCTCGTCATCCTCGTGCTGCTGCTCCGGGCGCTCGTCGCGCCGCTGGTGCTGGTGGGCACCGTGGTGCTGTCGTTCGGCGCGACGCTCGGCGTCTCGGCGCTCGTCTTCGACCACGTGCTGCACCTGCCGGGGGCCGACCCCGCGGTGCCGCTGTTCGGGTTCGTGTTCCTCGTGGCACTGGGGATCGACTACAACATCTTCCTCATGACGCGCGTGCGGGAGGAGGCGCTGCGCACCGGCGCCCGCCAGGGCATGTCCCGCGGGCTGGGCATCACCGGCGGCGTCATCACCTCGGCGGGGGTGGTGCTCGCCGCGACGTTCGCGGCGCTGGCGGTGATCCCCATCCTGTTCCTGCTGCAGCTGGCGTTCATCGTGGCGTTCGGCGTGCTGCTCGACACGGTGCTGGTGCGCTCGCTGCTGGTGCCGGCGCTCGGGCAGGAGCTGGGGCGTCGGATGTGGTGGCCGTCGCGGCGGATCACCGACTGACGGCCCGCGGTCGTTTGCCGACACAGTGTTGTTATAGTTCCCAACATGGTGTCGGAAAACTACCCGGCGGGGGGCTGACATGTTCCTCGCCCTCCGCGAGCTCGTCTTCGCCCGGGGACGCTTCGCGCTCATGGGCTCCGTCGTGGTGCTCATCGCGATGCTCATGGTGCTGCTCAGCGGCCTGTCCGTGGGCCTGGCCAACGACGGGGTCTCGGGCCTGCAGCGGCTACCCGTGACCGCCCTGGCGTTCCAGCCGCACGTCGCCAAGGACGCGGTGTTCTCGCGCAGCGTGGTGCCCACCGACGCGGTCTCGGCGTGGGCGCACCAGCCGGGCGTCGCCGCGGCGGCCCCGTTCGGGAGCACGCTCGTCAACAGCCGCACCAACCGCGGCCTCGAGATCGACCTCGCGCTGTTCGGCGTCGAGCCCGGGTCGTTCATCGACCCGACGGTGGCCAGCGGCACCCGGCTCACCGGCACCCCGGGCGAGATCGTCGTCAGCGCGACCGCGGCGAAGCAGGGCATCCACCTCGGCGACGTCGTGACGGTCGAGCCGCTCGGCACCACGCTGCGGGTGGTCGGCATCCTCGCGTCGCAGCACACCTTCGGGCACGTGGAGGTGGGCTACGTGCCCCTGCGGACGTGGCAGGAGGTCCACGCGGGCATCCACCCCGGCGACCCGGTGCCGCAGCACGTCTACGACGAGGTGACCGCGGTGGCGGTGGCCGCGCGGCCCGGCGCCGGCCCGGACCTGGCCGCGGCCGACCGTGCCACCGGGACGTCGTCGCTCACCAAGGCGCAGTCCTACGGGGCGTCGCCGGGCTACACCGCCGAGACCTCGACGCTGCAGATGATCGAGGCCTTCCTCTACGTCATCTCGGCCCTCGTCGTCGGCGCGTTCTTCACCGTGCTCACCATCCAGCGCACGCAGGAGATCGCCGTCATGCGCGCCATGGGCGCCAGCACGCGCTACCTGCTGCGCGACAGCCTGCTGCAGTCGGCGGCGCTGCTGACGACCTCCACGGCGCTCGGCATCGGGCTCGGCCTGGCCGCCGGCGCCGGCATCGGGTCCACCTCCATGCCGTTCGCCCTGGAGGCCGGGCCCGTGGCCGGCGCCGCCGTGCTCACCGTCGTCCTCGGCATGGTCGGCGCCGCGGTGGCGGTGGTCCGGATCGCCCGCGTCGACCCCCTCACCGCCCTCGGAGGCAACCGATGACCGCCGCGCTCGCCCTCACGGGCGTCACCCTGCTGCACGGCGACGGCGACGACACCGTCACGGCGCTCGACGACGTCACCCTGCACGTGGAGCCCGGGCAGATGGTCGCCATCGTCGGCCCCTCGGGGGCCGGCAAGTCCAGCCTCCTGGCCGTCGCCGGCGCCCTCGTCACCCCCACCCGGGGCGAGGTGCGCGTGGCCGGCGTGGACCTGGCCACCGCGGGCCGCCGCGAGCGCGGCCGCATCCGGCGTGACCACCTCGGGTTCGTCTTCCAGAGCGGCAACCTCATCCCCGCGCTCACGGCGCTGGACCAGGTCCGCCTGCCGCTGACGTTCGGCGGCGTCGCCCAGCCCCGCGACCCGCGGACGCTGCTCGACGAGGTCGGCATGGCCCACAAGGCGAACCGCCGGCCGCACCAGCTCTCCGGCGGCGAGCGGCAGCGCGTCGGCATCGCGCGGGCGCTCGTCACGCGGCC
This sequence comes from Actinomycetes bacterium, assembly GCA_021793115.1. The sequence goes on from JAJYTJ010000040.1 coordinate 13,545, forward strand.
GCAAGTGCTGCTGGTCGACGAGCCCACCGCGGCCCTCGACCGGCACCGCAGCCAGGACGTCGTGGCCCTCCTGGCCCGCGAGACCCACCAGCACGGCGTGGCGACCGTCATGGTCACCCACGACCACGACGTGCTGCACCACTGCGACCTGGTCTACGAGATGGCGGACGGGAGGCTCGCCGCCGCCGGCGCCGCGTGACCGTGCCCTCGGGCCCGGGCGCGCCGGACACCGGAGGCAGGCTCCTCCCCCGGTCGCCGGCGGGATCACGGCTCGCGTCGACGCGCCTCCGCGGCAGCCCGCTCGAGACCGCCGTGCTCGAGGCCGGCCAGGCCGCTCGTGCCCTCCCAGACGAGCCGGCCGCGATGGCGCACGCGGACGTCCAGGGTCGCGCCCAGGTGCTCCAGCGCGCCGGGGACCGCCCGGCGCTCCTCCACCAGGGGCACGGGCAGCACCAGCGCGTCGCCCGGGTGGCCGTGGCCCACGAGCTCCACGTGCCAGCCGCGGCCGCGGCCGACGAGCACCCAGGTGCCGTCGCTCGTCGTCGCGCGCACCGGGGACGTCCCAGGGTTGCCGAGGCGCAGCAGCCGCCCGCCGGGCAGCCGGACCACCACGGCCGTGACCGTGGTCCGCAGTGGACCGGCCGACACCTCGCCGCCGGCGAACGCGACGCAGGCGTCCCGCTCCGCGAACCCCTGCGCCTGCCCCCACCACCACGCGGCAGGGAACCCGTCGGATCCCCAGTTCTTCTCGGCGTAGACCTGGGCGCCGTCGAACCGCCAGGTCTCGCCGCCGATCGTGGCCGTCCCCGTGGCGCGCCCGCCGAGCAGCCACGGGTGCCAGTACTGGTTCAGGCCGGGGACCATCTGGAACCAGCTCGACCCGCCGAACGGGCGGCTGCGCGGCCAGGGGTCGAGATCGGCGAGCGTGACGTCGAGGCGGGCATCGGGGCCGAGGTCCACGAGCATGCGCCGGTCGTCGGCGAAGAACACCGACCCCGCGCGGGCGCCGGGACCACGCCGCCTGGCCTGGGCGTCCATCAGCACGCCCTGCCGCCAGAACCGCCCCGGATGGGCGCCCAGCCCGACGAGGGCCCACGGCCCGCCGCGGGATCGCTGCACGCCGATCAGGGCCGTCACGACGCGCCGCGCCGCGGGGTCGGTCAAGCGCCAGAAGTACCCCTCCATCGCCACGCCGTGGCGGGAGGTGAGCGAACCGAAGGGCAGGTCCGCACCGCTCGCGCGGTACCGCTCCGCGACCTGCCTCACCGGACGTCCGCGCATCGGGTCATGCGGCAGTCTCACCGACGCGGGCCGGCGGCGCCCGGTGGAGCTCGAGGTCGCTGCCGGCGTACGACTGGATGAATCTCTTGTCGGCCAGCGGGAAGGCCGGGACGATCGTGTCCGCCAGAGCCACCGGCAACGCCCGCCGGGTGAATGAGGATGGTCGATCAGTTGCCCACGGCGGGATGCGGCGCCCCGCCCCGGCTCCCGCCGGGTCGCCGACGGACGCCGCCCGACCGGTGCGGCACTGACGCGAGTGTGACGCGCATCGGGCGCGTCGGGGGCGGTCTCGGTCTCGCGTGTCCGCCTGCTGGGCGCACACCAGGCGGACGCCGCGGAGAAGTACTCCTCCGCGCGCGCCAAGGCGAGCAGTCCGCCTGCCGACGGCACCGGACGGTGACGCCCTCACCGCCGACGGCCTCAGTCTCGCCAGCGAGCCGAAGACGTGCAGGCACCCGCGAGGGGGGGCGGTGCCCGGACTCACGGCCGGGACGGGAAGCCTTCTCGGGTCAGCGGTCGCCGCCGGCCGCGGAGCGGAGCAGCCTCCTCGCCGCGTCATCGACCAGGGCCCGGAGCTCGTCGGGCCTCTCGATCACCACCTCGCAGCCCAGGGCCGCGATGACGCCCGGGAGCCAGTCCAAGCTCTCGGCATGGATGTCGGCCCGGTGCCACGGGAGCAGGTCATCGGGCGCCGTGCCCACCGCGGGGTCCAGCCGCTCGAGCCGAGCCACGCCGGGCGGCAGGTGCGCGCGGATGTGCTGCTCGGTCTCGCGGATGCGCAGCACCACGGTCCACCGGTAGTCGGCCTCGGCGAAGCGCTCCTCGAGTCGCGCCGCCATGTCGTGCTGCTCCGGCCGAGCGAACGTCTCACGGAGCGCGCGTGCGGTCTCCACCCGGTCGACGCGGAACGTGCGCTCCTGCTGCCGGTCCGTGTCGAACGCCACGAGGTACCAGCGCCCCGCGCGCGCGACGAGGCCGTAGGGGTGGACCGTCCGCCGGGACGGGACGTCCTCGCGGTCGCGGTAGCGCAGGTCGACGACCCGCCGCAGGGCGACCGCCTCGGCCAGGGTCAGCATCACCGCGGGGTCGGTGTCGACGCCCTCCGGCCGAACGCCCCCCATCGCGGCGAGGGCGGCGTCGACGCGCCGGGCGTCGTCCGCCGGCAACGCTCGCGTGATCTTGGCCAGTGCGGTCTGCCCCGCGACGTCGGCCCGCCCGGAGGTCGCGTGCCCGCGGGACAGCCCGAGGAAGACCGCGACCGCCTCCTCGCTCGTGAACATGAGGGGCAGCACGCGCCGGCCCGGCGCGAGCCGGTACCCGCCGTAGCGCCCGCGCAGCGACTCCACGGGCAGGCCGATCTCGACGAGCCGGCGCACGTCCCGGCGCACCGTCCGCTCGTCGACGCCGAGCCCTTCGGCCAGCTCCCCCACCGTGCGCACGTGCGCGGACTGGAGGAGCTCCAGCAGCTCCAGCGCTCGCGCGGTCCCGTCGGCCACAGCTGATCCTGGCATACCGGGCGGTTTCGGCCCGGTATCGCTCGTACGGTCCTGGCGTGGCCTCCTCCCGGCCACGGACACCGGCACGAGGAGCACGCCATGCAGCTGACCGCCACCCGCATCATCACCGACGACGTCGACAGGCTGGTCGCGTTCTACGAGAGGGCGACCGGGATCGACGCCACCCGGCTCCACCCCTTGTTCGCGGAGCTGCGCACACCGCGCGGGACGCTGGCCATCGCGAGCTCGACCACCGTGCCGCTGCTCGGCCCCGACGCCGCGGAGGCCGCCGCGAACCGCAGCGTCATCCTGGACTTCCTCGTCGACGACGTCGACGCGACGTATGTAGCCCTCCGGGACGTGGTCCAGGTGTTCGTCAACGAGCCGACGGACATGCCGTGGGGGAACCGTTCCCTCCTGGTCCGAGACCCGGACGGCAACCTCATCAACTTCTTCGCGCCGATCGACCCCGCCCGCGCAGGACAGAGCACCGGGCTCACACGGTGAACCGAAACTCCACGGGGTGTCGCTTCAGGCCAGGTCTTCGAACGACTCCTCACCAGGCCGCCAGACCATCCAGGCACGGTCTTCGAAGCCGCCGAGCATGGCGATCTCCGGACCCACCAGTTCACCGGGTGTCGGGTGCAGCACCAACCGGCCCGAGGCGAAGGAGATCACGATGCCCACACCGGTCCGCTCTACCGTGTCGGTGACCTCCTCCGGGATGAAGGCCCGCAGAGCGTCCCCGTAGCCCGGGTCGGGCTCGGCGATCAGGACACCACCGCGCTCCACCTTCGGACATACGGCGCAGGTGAGCGCGACATGGTCGCGGCCACTCTGCGGATCACCGTCGAACCAGAGGATGACGTAGTCCATGGAGAACACGACCGCGTTGAGTCGCCTGCCCACCAGGCGGTCGAGCAGTTCGTTCGGCACGTAACCCAGCCCCATCGTGCAGCTCCTCACCCTCCGGCAGCCGAGCCGCCCGAACTGGAAGGCCGCGAGTGCCGCAGGGCTGACTCCCGGCTCGCTGTGGCTCTTGTTCCCGTTGTACACGACCGCGACCAGGATCAACCCCAGCAGGACGATGGCCAGGATGACCACGGCCCACAGACCGACCCGCGACTCCCTCGGCGGCCTTCTGCGACGCGCGGCGGATGTGCCGGCGTGAGCCAGCGAAGGCGTTCGGGCTGGCAGCGTCGGCTGGTCTTGCACCCTGTCCGACCACCCGGCGCCGTCCCACCAACGGACGACGCCGTCGTCGTCGGGGTACCAGCCTGGAGGCCCAATCGGGGCGCCGCCCATCGCTGATCCATTCCGTCGTCAAGGAACGATGTGCTGCGAGGTTCGCTCGCCGCAGCGTAGCGACCTGTCTCTCCCGCGCTGGGGCACTTCGGAGGCGGCTTCCGACGGTCGTGAGGCGGCGCTCACCGGCGGGCAGACACCGCCACACAGGGTTTCGAGGAATCTGGGCTACTTCTGGTTGCCAGATGTTGCCTGGAACCGGAACTCCACCACGTCGCCGTCGGCCATGACGTAGTCCTTGCCCTCGATGCGGGCCTTGCCCGCGGCGCGCACGGCGGCCACCGTGCCGGCCTCGACGAGGTCGGCGTACGAGATGACCTCGGCCTTGATGAAGCCCTTCTGGAAGTCGGTGTGGATCACGCCGGCCGCCTGGGGGGCGGTCCAGCCCTGGTGGATGGTCCAGGCGCGGGACTCCTTGGGGCCGGCGGTGAGGTAGGTCTGCAGGCCGAGCGTGTGGAAGCCCACACGAGCGAGCTGGTCCAGCCCGGACTCCTCCTGGCCGTTCTCGGCGAGCATCTCGCGGGCCTCGTCGGGCGCCAGCTCGACGAGCTCGGACTCGAACTTGGCGTCGAGGAAGATCGCGTCCGCCGGGGCCACCGCCGCCCGCAGCGACGCCTGCATCGCGGCGTCGGCCAGGCCGGCGTCGTCGGTGTTGAACACGTAGATGAACGGCTTCGTCGTGAGCAGGAAGAAGGGCGCCAGCGCCTCGAGGTCCACGCCCGAGCCGTGCAGCACCTTCCCCTCCGACAGGACCGCCTGCGCGGCCTGCGCCGCGGCGAGCTCGGCTGCGTCCGCCTTCTTGGCCCGCACCTCCTTCTCCAGGCGCGGCACCACCTTCTCCAGCGTCTGCAGGTCCGCGAGCGCCAGCTCGGTGTGGATGGTCTCGATGTCGTCCAGCGGGTCCACGCGCCCGGTGACGTGCACCACGTCCGGGTCGGCGAAGGCCCTGGTCACCACGCAGATCGCGTCGGCCTCGCGGATGTTGGCGAGGAACTTGTTGCCCAGCCCCTCGCCCTCCGAGGCGCCCTTGACGATGCCCGCGATGTCGACGAACGACACCGTGGCGGGCACGATGCGCTCGGAGTCGAACAGCTGCGCCAGCACGCCGAGCCGCTCGTCGGGCAGCGGCACCACACCCACGTTGGGCTCGATCGTCGCGAACGGGTAGTTCGCCGCCAGCACCTGGGCCCGGGTCAGCGCGTTGAAGAGAGTCGACTTGCCGACGTTGGGGAGCCCGACGATGCCGATGGTGAGAGCCACGGCCGACGAGTCTACGGGCGGCCGGTCCCCCGGCCGGTGCCCGCCCGCCGCCGCCCACAGGGCCGTGGCACGAGCGTCGGCTAGCGTCAGCCCATGACCGCGTTCCTCGACCAGGTGCTGAACGCCGCCCCGTGGGTGGTGTTCGTCGTCGTCGGGCTCGTGGTCTTCGCGGAGGACGCGATCTTCGTCGGCTTCGTGCTGCCCGGGGAGACCGCCGCCATCCTCGGCGGCGTCGCCGCCCACCGCGGGCACGTGCCGCTGTGGGGCGTCATCGTCGTGGTGATCCTCGCGGCGATCGTCGGCGACAGCGTCGGGTACGAGGTGGGGCGCCACGTCGGCCCCCGCATGCTCGCCTCGCCCCGGCTCGACGGGCGCCGCGAGCGGCTCGACCGGGCGCAGGACCTGCTGGCGCGCCGGGGCGGCTGGGCCGTGCTGCTGGGGCGGTGGGTGGCGTTCTTCCGGGCCGTCATGCCGGCGCTGGCGGGGTCCGTGCGGATGCCGTACCCGCGGTTCCTCGTGTTCAACGCCACCGGCGGCGCCGTCTGGGGCGCCGTGGTCGTCACCGTCGGGTACCTCGCGGGTGCCTCCTACCAGGCGGTGGAGAAGGCGATCGGCCGCGACGGCGCGCTGGTGGTCGCCGGCGTCGTCGTCCTTGCGCTCGTCGTCTGGCAGGTCCGCCGGCACCGGGCCGAGCGGGACCCGGCGCCGGCCGCGGCCGCACCCGACGAGGTCGACGACGCCGACCAGGCCGACTAGGTCATCGCCAGGAGGCGGCGCAGCAGGTCGGGCCCCGTCCGGTCGAGCAGCCGGCCGCCGAGCCACGCCCCCAGGGCGAGCACCCCGGCGCCGAGCACCGGCCCGACGACGAGCGCGGCCCACCCCGCGGCCGGGTGGCCGCCGACCGCGACCGCCGTGAGCACCGTCACCGGCGAGGCCAGCGCGCCGACGAGCGCCCAGCCGCCGATCTGGGTGAGGAACGCAGGGAGCGTCGCGCCCTGGCGCAGCGAGAACGGGCTGTCCCCCGGCTGGCGCACCGGGTACACGACGAGCGCCGACGCGACCGACGCGACCCCGAGCGCGCAGCCCGCCATGCCCAGGCCGCAGCCGACGAGCGCGGGGATCAGCGCCGGCCGGTGCGACAGCAACCCGCTGACCACCGAGAGCACCACCACCACGACCACCGCGATCGACCCCGCCGCCAGCGCCCGGCCCCACCGGTCGGCGGCGCCCCGCAGCGGGGAGGCCACGTGCAGCCAGAACGCCGACCCGTCGTAGGCGACGTCGGCCGAGATGGCCCACCCCATGAGGAACCCCGACAGCGGCGCGGCCACCACCACCATCGACCCACCGGGGTCCACCAGCGCGAAGACGATGGGCAGCACCGGCACCAGCACCACGGCCATCGCGTAGCGCGGGTCGCGCGCCCAGTAGGTGAGGCAGCGCGCGTAGACGGCGCCGAGCGGCGTGGCCGGCACCCGGCCGACGAGGCCCAGGCCACGGTCCCGCCGCTTCGTCGTCTCCCGCAGCGGCTCGACGAGCGCGCGGCGCAGGCTGCGGTCCCACGCGAACGCCGCCACCGCGACCGTGGCGAGCGCGACGAGCAGCCGACCCGCGGCCTGCCCCCACCTGCCCGCGGCGACGTCGGGTGCGAGGGCCCACGCGGCGCCCAGCGGCGTCCAGGCGACGACGCGCACCACGGGCGTGACGTCCACGTCCTTGAGCGAGTAGCCCGCCGGGACGAGCCTCGTGAGCAGCGGGCCCGCCAGCACGAGCGGCACGACGACGAGCGCGATGCCCGCCTCGCGCACGCGGCGCCTGACGACGATGCGCGAGAGGGCGCCCGTGAGCGCGCGCGACCCGAGCACGCACGTGAGCGTGGCGAGGACCGCGCCGACGACCGCTGCGGCCAGGGCCGCCGGCTCGCGCCACCACAGCACGCTCGAGCCGAGGGCACCCAGCAGGGTGAGCACGCCGGGCACGCCGAGCAGGCCGGTGATCGTGAGGCCGACGAGCAGCCGCGCGCGCGGGATGGGGAACGGCGCGAAGCGCGCCGGGTCCATGGTCTGGTCCAGGCCGAACGCGACGAGGGGCACCAGCCACCACACCAGCACCAGCCCCGCGCCGGCCAGGACGCCCGTCATCTCGCGCAGCTGGTAGGCCTGCGTGGAGACGTAGCCGAGGGCCGCGAGCGACCCGACCAGCACGCCGAGGCCGTACAGGGCACCGAGGACGAACCCGACGAGCACCCAGGCGCTGCGCCGCAGCCCGTTGGCCGTGAGGGTCAGCTTGAGGCGGACGAGGTGCGCAACCACGCGAGCCCCTCCCCGCCGGTGCGGCCACCGACGAGCTCGACGAAGCGGTCCTCGAGCGTGGCGCCGGCGCGGACCTGCTCGAGCGTGCCGGCGGCGAGCACGTGTCCGGCGGCGATGACGGCGACGTGGTCGCACATGCGCTGCACCAGGTCCATGACGTGGCTCGAGACGATGACCGTGCCGCCGCCGCGCACGTAGCCGGTGAGGATGTCGCGGATGTTCGCCGCCGAGATCGGATCGACCGCCTCGAACGGCTCGTCGAGCACGAGCAGGCGCGGCGCGTGCACCAGCGCGCAGGCCAGCGACACCTTCTTCGCCATGCCGGCGGAGTAGTCGACGACGAGCGTGTCGCGGTCCGCGACGAGGTCGACCGCCTCGAGCAGCTCGTACGCGCGCCGGGTCGCCGTGGGGCGGTCGAGGCCGTGCAGCAGGCCCGCGTAGGTGACGAGCTGCGCGCCGGTCAGCCGGTCGAAGAGCTTGACCCCGTCCGGCAGCACGCCGAGGAGCGACTTGCCGCGCAGCGGGTCCGCCCACAGGTCGACTCCGTCCACCCACACCCCGCCGGCGTCGGGCCGCAGCAGGCCGGTGGCCATGAGCAGCGTGGTCGTCTTGCCCGCGCCGTTGGGCCCGACGAGCCCGTAGAACGAGCCGGCCGGCACGTCGAGGTCGATCCCCGCGACGGCCGTCTTGGCACCGAAGCGGCGCCACAGGCCGCGCAGGACGAGGGCGGGGGCGACGTCGGGCACGGCGCCAGCATAGGGAGCACCCAGGACACGCCCACGTCCTGTCGCCCGTTCGCCACACGGGGGCCGCGGCGCGGGGACGCCGGTGCAGGGCGCGCCGGGACGCGACGTCACGGGCCGTCGTGTCGGTGGCGCGTGGGACGGTGGCGGCATGGACCTGGTGTCGGTGCTGGTGGGGCTCATCGTCGGGGCGGTGCTGGGGGCCGCCCCGGCGTGGGCGGTGGCCTCGGCCCGGGCGGCGGAGCGCGTGCGCCGCGCCGAGCTCGCGGCCGCGCGCGCCGGGGAGTTCGCGGCGCAGGAGAGGTCGGTACGCGCGCTGGTCGAACCGCTGACCCGCACGCTGGATCAGGTGCGGGCGGAGGTGGGTGCCGCGGAGCGGGCGAGGGCCGCCGGCCAGGCCGCGATGGCCGAGCAGGTGCTGCAGATGCGCGCCGCGTCCGAGGCCTTGCGTGGCGAGACGGCGCAGCTCGTCACCGCCCTGCGGGCACCGCAGGTGCGCGGCCGCTGGGGCGAGACGCAGCTGCGCCGTGTGGTCGAGGCGGCCGGGATGCTGCCGCACGTCGACTTCGTCGAGCAGGAGCAGGTGAGCACGGACGACGGCGCGCTGCGCCCGGACCTCGTGGTGCGGCTCGCCGGCGGCAAGCACGTGGTCGTCGACTCCAAGGTGGCGTTCCTCGGGTTCCTCGAGGCGGCGCAGGCGCCCGACGAGGCGACGCGGCTCGCACGGCTCGCTGACCACGCGCGCCACGTGCGACGCCACGTGGACCAGCTCGCGGCCAAGCGGTACTGGGACCAGTTCGCGCCGGCCCCCGAGTTCGTCGTCATGTTCGTGCCGGCCGACGCCTTCTGGCAGGCCGCGCTCGACACCGACCCCACGCTCGCCGAGTACGCGTTCGAGCGGCACGTCGTCGTCGCGACGCCGTCCACCCTCCTGGCGCTGCTGCGCACCGTGGCGTACGCGTGGAAGCAGGACGCGCTCGCCAGCAACGCGCAGCAGGTGCTGTCCCTCGGCAAGGAGCTGCACGGCCGGCTCGCGACGCTGGGCGGTCACCTCACGCGGCTGGGCCGGGCCCTCGACGGCGCCGCCTCGGCCTACAACCAGGCCGTCGGCTCGCTCGAGACGCGCGTACTCGTGAGTGCCCGGCGGTTCGCCGACCTGGGCGTGGTCGAGGGCGACCTGGCCACGCCCCCGCCGCTGGACCCGCGGCTGTCGATGGTCAGCGCGCCGGAGCTCGTCGCGTCCGCCGCCGAGCAGGTCGTCGCGCTCGACGACGCCCGCGGTGCGACGGCCTCGGGCTGAACGGCGCGGCGACCGGCCCTACGCCCCCTGCTAGGTCAGACGCCGCGGTCGGCCGCGGCGCGACGGGCCTGCGAGCGCGCCCGGCCCGGGTCGGCACCGCCGGTGCGCAGGTCGGCGCGCAGCTCGCGGGGCAGGGAGAACATGAGGTCCTCCGTGGCGGTGCGCACCTCGTCGACCTCGTCGAAGCCGAGTACCGCGAGGTGGGCGAGCACGTCGCGCACGAGGATCTCGGGCACGGACGCGCCGGACGTCACGCCGACCGTCGCCGCACCGTCGAGCCACGCCGGGTCGATCTGCCCGGCCGCGTCGATGCGGTGCGCGGCGCCGGCGCCCGACTCACGGGCCACCTCGACGAGACGCACGGAGTTGGACGAGTTGGCCGAGCCGACCACCAGCACGACGTCGCACTGCGGCGCCATCTTCTTCACGGCGACCTGCCGGTTCTGGGTCGCGTAGCAGATGTCGTCGGACGGCGGGTCGGCGAGGTTCGGGAACCGCTGCCGCAGGCGCCGCACGGTCTCCAGGGTCTCGTCCACGGAGAGCGTGGTCTGCGAGATCCACACCACGCGGTCCGGGTCCCGGACCTGCACGCCGTCCACGTCGTCCGGCGAGTTGACCACCTGGATGTGCTCGGGCGCCTCGCCCGCGGTGCCCTCGACCTCCTCGTGGCCGGCGTGGCCGATGAGCAGGATGTCGTAGTCCTCGGCCGCGAACCGCACGGCCTCCTTGTGCACCTTGGTCACCAGGGGGCAGGTGGCGTCGATCGTCACGAGCGCGCGCGCCGCCGCGGCCGCACGCACCGCGGGTGACACACCGTGCGCGGAGAAGACGACCCGCGCCCCCTCCGGCACCTCGTCGGTGTCGTGGACGAACACCGCCCCGCGCGCGGCCAGCGTCTCGACCACGTACTTGTTGTGGACGATCTCCTTGCGCACGTACACCGGGGCGCCGTACTGCTCGAGCGCCTTCTCGACGGCGACGACGGCCCGGTCGACACCGGCGCAGTACCCGCGGGGAGCCGCGAGCAGCACGCGCCGGGTGGCGACGGGGGTCTTGGGCACCCGGCCAGTCTAGGTTGACGCTCGCTCCGAGCCCTCCGAGCGCATCGTTCGTCACCGAACCCGACCCTTCCGTGCGCTGAAACCCTCGATCTCGACGTCGAACGATGCGCTCGGCGGCGGTGTGCCGTGCGCACCGCTGCGAGGTCTGTCGGTGGCATGGGGCAGGCTGTGCCGCGTGGAGCGTGACGAGAGGGAGCGGGGCTCCGGCGCGCCGCCCGAGGGGTCGGCGGACCGGGGCGGCACCAGCCGACCGGCCGCGCCGATGGACGCGAGCCCGGACCGGCCGCTCCCCCTGCCCGTCAAGGCGGCCGAGACGACGGCGGAGCGCCCCTGGCCCGTCCGGCACCTCGTGCCCAAGATCGCGGACTACGTGGCGCGGATGTCGCCCGTCTGGGTCGAGGGCCAGGTGCTCAACCTCAAGCGCTGGAACAACCTGTACTTCCTCACGTTGCGCGACGTCGACCTCGACATGTCGCTGCGCGTGACCCTCCCGGCGCGCGACGTCGCGCCGATCGTCGACCGCCTGAGCGACGGCTCGCGGATCGTCGTGCACGCCCGGCCGCGGTTCCTCGAGCGCACGGGCGACCTCTCGTTCGCGGGCGATGCCGTGCGGCTCGTCGGGCTGGGCGAGCTGCTCGCGCAGATCGAGCGGCTCAAGGGCGTGCTCGCCGCGGAGGGGCTGTTCGACGAGACCCGGAAGGTGCCCCTGCCGTTCCTGCCGGCGGTCGTCGGGCTGGTGTGCGCGCAGCAGGGGGACGCCGAGCACGACGTCGTGTCCAACGCCCGCGCGCGCTGGCCCGCCGTCCGGTTCGAGATCCGCCGCGTCACCGTGCAAGGCGCGCGCGCGGTGCCGGAGGTCACCGCGGCGATCAGGGAGCTCGACGCCGACCCGGCGGTCGAGGTCGTCGTCGTCGCGCGCGGCGGCGGGAGCTTCGAGGACCTGCTGCCCTTCAGCAACGAGGCGCTCGTGCGCGCCGCCGCGGCGTGCCGCACGCCGCTCGTCAGCGCCATCGGCCACCACCTCGACCAGCCGCTCCTCGACCTCGTCGCCGACTGGCGCGCCTCGACGCCGACGGACGCCGCCAAGCGGGTCGTCCCGGACGTCACCGCCGAGCGGGCCGGCCTGCTGCAGGCGCGCCACCGCGCGCGCACCGCGCTGCGGCACCGGCTGGCGCGCGAGCAGGCCGGCCTCGACGCGCTGAGCAGCCGGCCCGTGCTGGTGCGGCCCGAGACGATGCTCGCGCCGCACCAGGCGCGCCTCGACGGGCTCGTCGGCCGCGGCCGGCGCACCAGCGCCGGCCTGCTCGGCGAGGCGCGGACCGAGGTCGCCGCGCTCGCGGCGCAGGTGCGGGCGCTCTCGCCCGCGGCCACGCTGGACCGTGGTTACGCCGTGGTCCAGCGCGCGGACGGGCTCGTCGTGCGGGAACCGGGCGAGGTCGCGGTGGACGACGAGCTGGCCGTGCGCGTGGCCCGCGGGCGCCTCGCCGCCCGCGTGACGAGGACATCCGGCTGACGGCGGTCCGGCGTCCTGCGGTGTCCGTGCGGACTGGTTGACTTGGCGCGTGCCCACCGCAGGTCGCAAGCCCCCCGCCGAGGACCCCCACGCCGACGTCGCCGCGCTC
>JAJYTJ010000235.1 GCA_021793115.1 Actinomycetes bacterium
GCCCGTCCACCACCGTGGTCACCCGGCCCGGGTGCGCCTCGATCGCGTTCTTGATCGCCACCCCGTCGAACACGTCGCCGCCCGCCGAGTTGATGTGCACCTCCAGGCCACCCCGCACACCGGAGATCTGCGCGGCGAACGCCTTCGCGGTCAGCCCGTCGGCCAGCCAGCCGCCCGGGCCGATGTCGTCATAGACATCCACCCGGGTCACGCCGTCGGCCTGCGCCGCGATCCGGCACTTCAGCGGATAGGTCGTCACCTCGCGCCCTCCATCGCATTCCAGATCGACATCTCGCGCAGGCGCATCTGGCCCTCCTGCTCCTGCTCGGCCGCCGGCTCGACGCCGTCAGGCAGCGCGTTCCCGGACGGGCTCGCCGACGGCATGCCGACGAAATCCATCCCCGGCAGCCCGACGACCTCCAGGACGTCCTCCGGGTCGAACCCGGCCTTGACGAGCACCGCGGCGGCCTGGCTCTTGGCGGTCAGCTCCGCGTTGTCGCGCTCCTGGTTCGCCGGCATCGGGTAGTTGAAGTCGAACTCCACCCCGTCCGCCGCGCTGCCGAACATCGGCAGGAGCTGGTGGTTCCAGGCGTCCCGCCAGCGGGTCAGCCGCGGCACGATCGACCAGTTGGCGTACACTTCCTCGCCGGTCTGGGCGTTCGCCCGGTTCACGTCGTCGGTGTTGCCGAGCATGATCTTGTGGACGCCCCAGGCTTCCCGGATCAGGTCCCGCGCGCTGTTCCGCAGCGCCGCGAAATCCATGTCCTTCATGCTCACCGGGTTCGGCACCCAGGTCGCGCCCGCCTCCAGGATCGCCACCCGGTGCGCCCGGGAAACACCCCGGTGGGTCTCCCGCCACCGCGTCATCAGCGTGTCGAAATCGTCGTCGTCCAGGCTGTCCGGCACCTGGATGATGCCGCCCGGCTCCGCGCTGTTCAGGAAGTACTGGCGGTTCCACTCGGCGGAGTACTTCGCGGCGTCCACGTCGGTCAGCACCGCCTGCACGGGGCCCAGGCCCCGGTAGGGGTTCAGCGGGTTCGGGTACTTGACGTGAATGACCTCGTCGACGCCCAGCGGGACCTGCTCGCGGCCATCCGGCGCCGTGTACACCCAGCCGGCCAGGTACCGCTCGCGGTCCGGGACCTCCTGCATCCGGTCCGGCCGCACCGACCACAGGCCCAGCGGGATCGTCGCCCGCGGATCACGCTCCACGACCAGGAACGCCTCGCCCGCCAGCTCCATGTAGGTCTGGGACAGCTCCATCAGCGCGAACCTGGACCAGAACCGGTTCGGCCGCTGCAGCACGGACAGCGCCGCGTGCTTCACCACCTCGACCCGCTGATCCGGCCCCTGATCGCTCGTGGTGTACCGCACCCGGGCATCCACCGGAGCCGCCTTGTACATCGCCCACTCCGGCTTGGCGACCGAGCTGGCCAGCAGGTGCACGATCTGCCACACGGTCCCCGTCGACGCGAACGCCCGCAGGTAGGTGTCGGTGTCCCGGCCGCCGAGCGCCATCGTCGACATCGACGACAGCGCCGGGGTGTTCAGCGGAACCGGCGGCTTGCCCGGAGCGGGCACCGCCAGCGCGCGGCCGAGGAGGCTGGCCAACGTCAGCCCTCCTGGATCTTGTGGTCCAGGAGGATCACCGACACGGCCGTCACCACCAGGCCGACAACCAGCGAGTGACTGAAGCCGGCCCAGTCGAACAGGCCCATCGCGCTGACGGTCAGGCCATGCCGCGCCACCGGGGACGACGACGCCCGCACCCGCTCGCGGACCGCCTTCGCGTCCCTGGCCAGCAGCCCGAGCAGGGACCGCGGAGCACGCGCCGATGCCACAGCCACGCCAGCCACCTCGCCATACTGTTCGCAGACCGCACAGTTGTGCGTGCGCTATGCGAACAGGCTAGGGCACAGAAACAGCGGGAAGGCGAGCATGACACTCCGGGACGACGTCGACGCATCCATCACCGCACTCGACCTCACCCCCGCCGACCACGGAGCCGCCCGGCTCGCCCGCGAATACGCCGACCTCATCGACAACGCCATCGGCGACGGCCACCGCGACGACGCCGACCGCGCCTGGGCCCTCCGCTGGATCGGGCCGCTCCTCCTCGACACCCTCGAAGCACTCGGCGCAACCCCCGCCGCACGCGCACGCCTCAAAGACCCCAAGACCACCCAGGCACCCGAAAGCCCCCTCGACAAGCTCCGCGCCGCACGCGCAGCCGGCACCGCCCCCAGGCGCAAGCGGGCATGACCCGGCTCACCGGCCGCGTCCAGCCCCGGCTCTACAGCGAGCCGCTCCGGCCCCTCAGCCGCCGCACCAGCCTCGGCTACGAAGTCGCCGACTTCGCCGACATCCTCGGCGAGCCCCTCCTGCCCTGGCAGCGATGGGCAGCCATCCACGCCCTCGAACTGCTCCCCGGAGGCGACTTCCGGTTCGGCGTGATCCTCATCGTCGTTGCCCGCCAGAACGGCAAAAGCCACCTCAAGCGCGTCGTCTCCCTCTGGCGCATGTACATGCAGCCCCGCTCCCGCATCCTCGGGGTCGCCCAGGAAGTGCGCCTCGCCCGCGAGCAATGGCGCTACGCCCAGGACGCCATCCACGGCTCACCCGCCCTCCAGGCCGAATGGGGCGGCGCACGCAACGTCAACGGCGACGAGGCATTCTGGCTCGCCAACGGATCCGCCTACAAGATCGGCGCCGCCAACCGCAAAGCCGGCCGCGGCAGCAGCAACGACGAAGTCAACATCGACGAACTCCGCGAACAGCACTCCTGGGACGCCTGGTCAGCCCTCTCCAAAACCACGATGGCCCGCCGCAACAGCCAGATCTGGTGCATGTCCAACGCCGGCGACGACCAGTCCGTCGTCCTCAACCAGCTCCGCGACTCCGCCCTCGCAGGCCGCGACCCCTCCATCGGCATCTTCGAATGGTCCGCACCCGACGGCTGCGAACTCGACGACACCACCGCCTGGACCCAGGCCAACCCCGGCCTCGGCCACACCGTCAGCGAATCCGCCATCCGCACCGCACTCGCCACCGACCCCCCCGACGTCTTCCGCACCGAAGTCCTCTGCCAGCGCGTCGAGCACCTCGACTCCGCCATCGACATCACCGCCTGGGACGCCTGCGCCGACCCCGCCGGCACCCTCGACGGCATGCGCGACCGCATCGCCCTCTGCTTCGACGCCGCACCCGACGGCAAGCACGCCACCCTCGCCGCGGCCGCCATCCGCCCCGACGGCCGCGCCCGCGTCGAAATCGTCGCCGCCTGGCGCAGCACCGACGCAGCCCGAGCCGACCTCCCCGCGCTCCTCGACAAAATCCGGCCAGCCGCACTCGCCTGGTACCCCGCCGGACCCGCAGCCGCACTCGCGCCCATCCTCCGCACAGCCGCCCTCAGATGGAACAAGCGCCCCGGCAAGCGCCACGCCGGCCAGCTCCCCGAAGACGGCGAGATCAGCGGACCGCACGTCACCGAAGCCTGCCAGGGACTCGCCGACCTCGCCCGCGCACGCCAGATCCTCCACCCCGCCGACCCGCTCCTCGACGCCCACATCGGAGGCGCCCAGAAACTCGCCAGCGGCGACGGCTGGCGCTTCACCCGCCGCGGCGGACCCGAAGTCGGCCACGTCGACGCCGCCTACGCAGCCGCCGGAGCCATCCAGACCGCCCTCACCATGCCACGCAAATCCACGCCCCGCGTCAGGCTCCTCGCGTAAACCGCGCCCCCTCCGCGAGGGCCGCCCTCCCGCGCGGAAGGTCACCACCCCCGGTTTGTAGACAACCCACAAAACGTTGTGCGATACCTACAAACCACCATCCGACCACCCCTGATACAGACGGTCACCATCCACACGTTACGCAGCGTTACGTGTCACAATGCGTGACGCATGGATGGTCTCGGGGGGGGGGATTCAGGCGGAGGACGCTTTGGCGGGCACAGATCGTACTGGACTTTCAAGCCTCTGACCTGCGAAAACACGACTGGCGACTGACTGATGATCGCGACGACGACGTTTCCGCAGGTCAGAGGCCTAATGACTTGACGAGTGACAACCGTCGAACGGTCACGGTGGGTGACGGTTGCGAGGCGACGGACGGTAGCTGTCCGCGACCGAACGGCCGGGTGGTCACCGGCTGTGGCGGCCGGGCGCTATGGCTGGCTTGTAGGTTTCCTACAAAGGGAGCCGATCGGCGATCGGGTGTCGCCGCCGGTGCCGGCTGGTGTGGTTCACCAGCTGGTCCGCGGCCGTGGCTCAGGGTCGGGTGTCCGGGCGGCGTTGCGGTGCCGGGCGGCGTTGCCTTGCTGTGCGGTGACCTTGAGGTGGCAGGCATGGCAGACCGAGCGGAGCTGCCGGTGCTGGGGGTCTCGGTCGGCGCCGATGATGTGGTCGACTTCGGTGGCGCGCAGGGTGCATCCGTCGTAGCGGAGCTGGCACTGGTAGCGGTCGCGCTCGAGCTGGGCGCGGCGGGCTTTGCGCCAGGCGGTGCCGTAGACGCGGTTGTCGCGGCGTTTCTCGTCAGGCGTGCGCTGCCACGGCATCGCTAGTGCTCGCGAGGGCCCGCGTGGCCGGCTATCGGTATCAGGGTGTGCGGGACTGCGCGCGTGGCCTTGGCGTCGCTGATCGCGGCCTGGACGTGCTCGCGGCAGCCGACGACGATGACGGGCCATATTCCGATGAGCATGCGGACGTACCAGCGTTCGAGGACGTGGATCGTCTCGCACGGGCAGCGGTAGGCGCTGCCGATCG
>JAJYTJ010000236.1 GCA_021793115.1 Actinomycetes bacterium
GCGAGCTCGTCGACCTGCGCCGCGGTGGCGACGGTCTTCTCGCGTGCAGGCGGCGACTGCCCAGCTCCACGGATGACCAGCGGGTTCGCCGGCAGCAGGTCGTCCTCGTCGACCGCAGTACGCAGGATTGCCCGAACCAACGCGTAGACGCGCGCCCTGTTGGTGGGATGTTCGGGGGAGAGGGCGCGGTACCAGGCGCGCATCTCATCCTTCGTCAGCGTCGCGACGGTTCGCTCGCCGAGAACCGGCATCGCGTGCAGCTCGAGGTACCTCTCGTAGAGCGCGCGGGTGGCCGGTCGCAGGGGCTCGCCGCGGCTGCTCCGACGTTCGTCGATCCACCGGGCCGTGTAGTCGCGGAAGGTGACTTCGGAGGCAAGGGCCTTCGGTCGCAGGATGCCGTCGGCCAGCTCGGTCCGCTGGCGGGCGAGCCACAGCTCGGCGTCCCTCTTCGTGGCGAAGGTGATGCCCGCGTTGACCCATCGCCTGGGGACGGCGCCGGGGATGGTGTAGCGGGCGCGCCACCGGCCCGAGGTGAGCTCGGCGACCTGTCCGAAGCCGGACCTAGTTCTTCCCACTGGGGGATCATCGCAGTGTCACAACGGGTGTCACAAGCAGAGGATTTCGGGTTCCGCATGGTTCCTAACCGTTCACCCCGGCAGTGTATCTGACCTGGTCGGAGCGGTGTGCGACCTCAGGTGGTGGACATGGTCCCGAGTGTTTCGAATCCTGGGGGCGGAGCCGGGCCGGCCCGGCCCGGGCGGCAGGCGGAAAGTGCGGCCGGCGCCCGCCGGGTAGCATCCGGATGGGCGATGGAGCCCGCCCGGGCACCGCGCCCGAACCGCCGCGACGGCTGACGGCTCCTGCCGTGCACGGTGGCGGGCAGCGCAGGCCGGCCCGCGGGAGAGGAGTCCGGTCGTGACCCGTCCCGGTGTCCCCCAGCCGCACCCGTCCCGCATCACGGAGTTCGCCGGGCACCCCGGCGTCGTCGGCATCGTGCCGGGGCAGCCGGAGCTCGTCGCGCTCACCGCGGCGGCCTGGGCCCGGGGCCAGAGCGGCGCCACGCTCGTGTTCGCCTACGCCGACCCCAGCCGTTACGTGGTCGCGGAGCACGCCGACGGCTCGGTGACGCACGTCGAGCTGGACCCCGACGGGCTCGACGAGTCCTGGCTCGCGCAGCAGCGGCACATCGAGGCGTTCCTGCACACCGTGGTCGACCCGTTGGGCGTGCCCTGGCAGTTCCGCTACCTCGCGGGCCGGCCGGACCGCGCGCTGACCCATTTGGCGCGGGCGGTCGACGCCGCCGTCATCGTCGTCGGCACGCGGGCCCCGGGCATGCGCGAGGGCCTGCGCCAGTTCATCGACGGGTCGCTCGCGGTGCACCTGTCGCACCACCAGCACCGGCCGGTGCTCGTCGTGCCGCTGAGCGTGGTGGACTGGCGGGAGAAGATCGGCTGGGACTGAGCCCGGCCGGTCAGCGGTGCCCGCGGGCGATGACCCGCATCATCTTGAGGTTGATGGCGGCGAACCGGAGCAGCTGGAAGGCCGGGTTCGCGCGCCGGGCCAGCGTCTTCGGGGTCGGCAGCGGTGCCGACGCGATCGCCTGGTCGGTCACGGGGTCGCTCATGACGAGGTCCTTCGGTCGTCGGTCGGTGCGGGCGGCGCGGTCACTCGGGGATGAGGAACCACAGCGGCCGGGCCTTGGCCTTGTAGAGGAACAGGTAGTGGAGCATCGCCTTGATCCAGTGCCCCGCCAGGCCGATCTCGCCGGAGGTGCCCTTGGCGTCGCGCCCGCTCGCGGGGAACCGCGACCAGTCGGGCACCACCGGGAACATCGTCATGGAGGCGGCCGAGCCGCGCGTGAAGCCCGTCCCGGCCGACGCCACGCAGGCCGCGCCCATGGTCGCCATCGAGGCCGTGTGCGCGTGGGCGCGCTCGCCGTGCTCGATGAGGTCCTTGATGGTCAGCGCCACGGCCTTGGCCATGATCCCCGACGGCATGCCCGTGCGTGGGGGAGCGGGCGTGATGACGGTCCCGTTCGGGCTCGTGCGCGGCCTCGAGATCTGGTGCGGCGGGGCGAACGCGATGCCCGGGGCGAAGACGTTCGGGTAGCTGGGGTTCCGGTACGTCTTGGGCCAGTCGTCGGCCGACCACTGCTCGTAGGGCTTGGGCGTGTAGTCGGCGTCCACCTTGGTCAGGCCGCTGGGCGCGAAGAGGCGGTCGGTGATGTCCGCGCCCGCGCGGTCGTAGGCGGTGAGGTCGGCGCCCCGGAACGGCGGCAGCAGCATCGCGAAGTCGAACGCGAGCGTGTGTTCCGAGCCGTCCAGCTGCTCGTAGTGCAGCAGCCCGGGCTCCACCTTCTGGACGTGGGCCCGCATGATCGCCGTGACGCCGCGCTCGCGGAACAGCGACTCCGTCCACGTCTTCGACGTGGTGGTGTAGCCCATCTGCGTGAAGCTCAGGCCGCCCACGCCGAAGTCGCCCAGCTCGTACTCGTTGGACAGGTAGACGAGCTCGGCCTTGTCCCGCACGCCGTGCGCGCGCAGCTCGTGCTCCACGTTGAACGTGTACTCGAACGCGGCGCCCTCGCACGTGCACGTCCCGTGCCCGGTGCCGATGACGATCGTCTTGTGCTCGCCGCGCTTCATGGCGGCGACGAGGTCGACGAACACGGCGGAGGTCGCGGCGGCGTGCGAGGCGGTGCACACGGACAG
Source organism: Actinomycetes bacterium (assembly GCA_021793115.1). Next base: position 2,712 of record JAJYTJ010000236.1, read on the forward strand.
CGAGTTGGCCTCGGGGCCCAGCCCCGGCGTGGCCGCGAAGTTGAGCTTCGGGCCGGTCGCGTTGATGAGGTAGTCGTAGGCGATGCGCTCGGTGGCGCCGCGGTTCTCCGCGCGCGTCGACGAGGCCTCGACCTGCGGCCGCGGGTCGTCGGCCGTCCCCTCCGGGAAGATCGTCGTGGCCAGCGCCTGGTGGAAGTCGATCCCGAGCCGGCGGTAGACGGGAGCCAGCGGGAACACCACCCGGTCGGCGCTCATCTTGCCCACGCCCACCCAGATGTTGGACGGGATCCAGTTCCACTGGGAGCTCGGCGAGACCACGACGACCTCGTGCTCCCGGGCGAGCATCCGCCTCAGGTGCAGCGCCGCGGTGTGCCCCGCGATCCCTGCCCCGAGGATCACCACGCGTGCCATCAGCTCCTCCTCGAGCTCGGCCAGGCGGCACCGTCCCCCCCGACGCCGACGGCGGTGATGCTACCCGCCGGGGTCCGCGGGCGGGCGCCGGTGCCCGTGCCCCGCCTCCGGTTGCCCCTCCCTGTGAGCCGCCTTAGCCTCGTGACCATCCGGATGCAAAACGTTATCGACAACGGTGGCGCAACCGCGGGCGCGCCGCCCCTGCGGCAAAGGAGCATGCAGTGCGCATCCGCCATTCCCTGATCGTCGCCGCCCTTGCGGCGGCCGTGCTGACCATCGGACCCGCGGCCGCGTCCGCGTCACCGGGCGTCGTCGCCGACCATGCCCGGCCCGGGCCCGACGATGGTCGGCCGGGCGTCGGCCCCCTCGCGACCCAGCCCAGCCTGCGCCTCCTGTCGATGCGCTCGGGCCTGAAGGTGGGTACCGCCGTCACCATGGACCTGTACGGCTCCGACGCGGCGTACACGCGCATCGTGGACCAGCAGTTCAACACCGTGACGCCCGAGAACGTCATGAAGTGGCAGCTCGTGGAGCCCACGCAGGGCGCCTACGACTGGGCCGCCGCGGACCGCCTCGTTGCGAGCGCCCACGCGCACCACCAGCTGGTGCGCGGCCACACCCTGGTGTGGCACAACCAGCTGCCGAGCTGGCTGTCGACCGACGGCACGACGACCTCGTTCACGCCGCAGCAGGTGCGCGACCTGCTGCACCAGCACATCGTTGACGAGGTCACGCACTTCCGCGGCCGGATCTGGCAGTGGGACGTGGTCAACGAGGCGTTCAACGACGACGGCACGCCGCGCCAGGACATCTTCTCCCAGGCCTACGAGGCGCTCGGCCTCGACCCGCTCGGCTACATCGCCGACGCGTTCCGCTGGGCGCACCAGGCCGACCCGCGCGCGCTGCTGTTCTACAACGACTACAACCTGGAGTTCACGGGCGCCAAGAGCAACGCGGTGTACTCGTTCGTGCAGCAGCTGCAGGCGCAGCACGTGCCGATCGCCGGCGTCGGGTTCCAGGGTCACCTCGACACGCAGTACGGGTTCCCGGACCTCCAGAACAACCTCCAGCGCTTCGCGGCGCTGGGGCTCAAGGTGGCGCTCACCGAGGTGGACGTCCGCACGTTCGTCCAGCCGGACCCGGCCGACCCCGGGACCTACACGGACATCCCGCTGACGCCTGCGCTGCAGGCGACGCAGCAGTCGTACTGGAAGCAGACGCTGCAGGCCTGCCTCGCGGTGCCGCAGTGCCTCTCCTACACGGTGTGGGGGGTGGCCGACTCCAGCTCCTGGATCCCCGGGGTGTTCACCGGTGAGGGTGCGGCGCTGCTCTTCGACGACGCCCTCCAGCCCAAGCCGCAGTACCAGGACCTGCGGCACATCCTCTGGACCGCCAAGGCGCCGCGGCGCGCGTAGCCGCAGGGGAAGACGAGGGGGCGCATCGAGGCAGGCGTGCCCCCCTCGCCGTGCCCGGGCAGGGTCAGTCGCAGGTGTCGCAGATGCCGGTCGCCGGCAGCGTGGTGAAGCACGTGGGGCAGATGACGGGCGGGCGCTCCTCGGCGCTGCGGCGGGAGGGCGCCGGGCGCGCGGCGCGCGGCGTGGT
>JAJYTJ010000041.1 GCA_021793115.1 Actinomycetes bacterium
CGCGCCACGACGCGCCGGCCGTCCCGGCGATCCGGGCGCGCGGCGCGTCCGCGGGCACGCGCCCGACCGCAGGCATGTGCGGCTCGCCGGGCATGGCGGCCGCCACGAGCGCGCCGAGCACGAGCGCGGCGCCCAGTGCGACGGCCGTCAGCGCGCCCGGGCCGGGCGCGGCGTGCGCGTCCGCCAGGCCCCGCTGGCGGGCCAGCGAGCCGACGACGAGCCCGCAGACGAACACCGCCATGCCGGTGGCGAACCCCGCGGTGGTGCGGCGCAGCGCCGCGGAACGGCCGAGGAGCATCCCCACGAGCCAGGAGGCGAGCACGATCGCCGCGATGGGTGCCCCCATCGCGACCAGCATGGCTGTCAGCGACGACGTGCCCGTGACCGTGCCCGCGGACCCCCAGCTGGACGCCACGGGGCGGGGCAGCCGGTCGCGCCAGGAGAGCGCGAGGCCCACCGCGGCGCCGAGCACGACGAGCGGGACCACGAGCGCCCCGACGGTCGTCGCGAGGCGGTGCGACGGCAGCTGGGCCCCGGTCCGCGGGGCGGTGGTGCGAGCGCTCATGACGACCTCCGCGGCACAGCCAACCACGCCCGGGGGTGGGCGTCCTGGGCCCCTCCGATCCGTCGGTCCGGCGGGGCCCAGGGGCGCTCAGATGTAGATCGCCGGGTCGTCCACGTACTCGTCGGACGCGGCCCGGGGCGCGTGGAACCGCACCGTCGCCGGCACGCCCACGGCCGAGGCGCCGGGCGGCACGTCGTGCACCACCACCGCGTTGGCGCCGATGCGCGCGTCGTCGCCCACGTAGACCGGCCCGAGCACCTTGGCGCCGGTGCCGATCATCACGCGGTCGCCCACCGTGGGGTGCCGCTTGCCGTGCTGCATGGACGTGCCGCCCAGGGTGACGCCGTGGAACATCACCACGTCGTCGCCCTCGTCGGCCGTCTCGCCGACGACCACGCCCATGCCGTGGTCGATGAACAGCCGCCGGCCGATCCGCGCGCCGGGGTGGATCTCGATGCCCGTGATGCCGCGGACGAGCTGGGACAGGAGGCGGGCCGGCAGCCGGAGCGACGGCTCCTGCCACATCAGGTGGGCCACGCGGTAGCCCCACACCGCGTGGACCCCGGGGTAGCCGAATGCGACCTCGAGCCGCGAGCGCGCCGCGGGGTCGTGCGCGTGGGCCGCCTCGAGGTCCTCGCGGAGGGCGACGAGCAGGGGGGTGTGGGTCATGTCAGTCGAGCAGGTCCTGGTAGAGGACCGTGGACAGGTAGCGCTCACCGAAGCTCGGGATGATGGTGACGATGAGCTTGCCGGCGTTCTCCGGCCGGTTCGCCAGCTGGATCGCGGCGGCGAGCGCGGCGCCCGAGGAGATGCCCACGAGCAGCCCCTCCTCCTTGGCGGCGCGCCGGGCCATGACGATCGCGGTGTCGCTGTCGATGTCTACGCCCTCGTCGTACACCGTGGTGTCGAGGATCTCGGGGACGAAGTTCGCGCCGAGCCCCTGGATCTTGTGCGGTCCGGGTGCCCCGCCGTTGAGGATGGGCGACTCCTTGGGCTCGACGCCGACGATCTGCACGCCGGGCTTGCGAGCCTTGAGCACCTGGCCCACGCCGGTGATGGTGCCGCCGGTGCCGATGCCGGCGACGAGGATGTCCACCTCACCGTCGGTGTCCGCCCAGATCTCCTCCGCCGTGGTCCGGCGGTGGATCTCGGGGTTGGCCGCGTTGGCGAACTGGCGCGCCAGGATGGCGCCCGGGCGCTCGGCCGCGATCTGCTCGGCGCGCGTGACGGCCCCCCGCATGCCCTCCGCGGCGGGTGTGAGGATGAGCTCGGCGCCGAAGGCCCGCAGCAGCGCGCGGCGCTCCTTGCTCATGGAGTCCGGCATGGTGAGCACCACGTGGTACCCCCGGGCCGCGCCGACGAACGCCAGGGCGATGCCGGTGTTCCCGCTGGTCGCCTCGACGATCGTGCCGCCCGGGGGCAGCTCGCCGGCCGCCTCGGCCGCGTCGACGATCGCCACGCCGATGCGGTCCTTGACCGAGTTGGCGGGGTTGTAGAACTCGAGCTTGGCGACGATGGTCGCGGGTGCGCCGTCGGAGATGGTGTTGATGCGCACGAGCGGGGTGTTGCCGACGAGCTTGGTCGCGTCGTCGTAGATGCGGGACATGGGTTCCTCTTCGCTGGTCTGGGGAGGGCCGGGAGACGTGCGGCGGAGGGCGAGCGCTGATCGTCCAGGGACGCGGGTCCCTCGCGCCCGACGGTGGGCGCGGGCCGGTCAGCGCTCTACAGACAGCGACAGCGGCGCACGACGAGGGTGCGCTGCGGGAGGGAGCCGGCAGCGTGTCGCACGCCCATCGCTCTCCTCCTGCGGGACCGACGGGGACCATCCCCGCCCGGACCGACGGTAGCCGTAACACCGCGAGGGGCGCAAAGGTTCCCACGCGCGGTCCACCATCGTGCTCGGCACCGGGAGGGGTCGATGGCGCACAGGTCCGGCAGGGCGACGATCGTCGAGGTCGCCGCCGCGGCGGGGGTGTCCCCCGCGACGGTCTCGCGCGTGATGAACGGTCGGTTCGCGGGGAGCCGGAGGTGGCGGCCCGCGTCCGCCGGGCGGCGGTCGATCTGGCCTACGCCCCCAACCATCTCGCCCGCTCGCTCGCGCTGGGGGAGACCACGGCGATCGCCCTCGTGGTGCCCGACCTCGCGAACCCCGCGTTCCAGGAGGTGATGGCGGGGCTGACGCGGTCGGCGGCGCGCGACGGCTACCGCATCCTCGTGGCGGACTCGGCGGAGTCGCTGCAGGAGGAGCCCCCGCTGGCGACCGAGATCCGCCGCCGGTGCGACGCGATCGTGCTGTGCGCGCCGCGCATGGCCGCCGACGTGCTGGCCGGCATGGTCGCGGGGCTGCAGCCGCTCGTGCTCGTCAACCGGCCCGGCGGGCCGCCCGGCGTCCCCTCGCCGTCGATCGACTACCAGCGCGGCATCGTGGCCCTCGCGCGCCACCTGCACGGGCTGGGCCACCGGGAGGTGGCCTACCTCGGCGGACCGCCGCTGAGCGCGTCGAACATCTCCCGCGCGCGCGGCCTGGCCGACGCCGAGCGGCTGCTGCCCGGGCTGCACCTGCGCCCGCTGGGCGACGGCGCGTCGGCGCGCGCGGGCCTCGCCGCCGCGGACGCGGTCCACCGCAGCGGCGTCACGGCGGTCATGGCGTACAACGACCTCGGGGCGATCGGCGTGGTGCACGGCCTGCGGGCGCTGGGCCTGCGCGTGCCGGAGGACGTGTCCGTCACGGGGTTCGACGACGTCCCGCTGGCCCGGTTCTTCTCGCCGCCCCTCACCACGGCCGCGGCGCCCTACGAGCAGCTGGGCGTGGAGGCGTGGTCGCGCATGCGCGCTCTGCTGCGCGGCGAGCCGCCGGAGCCGGACGTGCTGCTCGACGCGCGGCTCGAGGTGCGGGGCTCGACCGCACCGCCCGGGCGCTGAGCGGCGGGCCTCAGAGCGAGTAGTCGAACGCCAGCCGCAGCCGGTCGCCGCGGAAGACGATCGTCGAGTACTCGAACGGCCGGCCGCCCTCGTCGGCGATGACGTCGTGGAGCAGCAGCGCCGGGTCGCCCCGGTGCATGTCGAGCTGGCGGGCCTCGGCGATGCTGACGGCCACGGCCTCGAGGTGCTCGCGCACGTGCCGCATGGGCAGCCCGTAGCTGTTCTCCAGGACGACGCACAGCTGCTCGGAGACCACGTCGTGGTCCTCCAGACCAGGGACGAGCGCGGCGGGCACGTGCGAGCGGTGCAGGCTGATGGGTTCGCCCTGCACCGAGCGGACGCGGACGATGACGTAGACCTCGTCGCCGCGTGCCAGCCCCAGGCGGTCGCGGACCACGGACGAGGCCGCCTCGCGCTCGAACGTCACCAGGCGCGTGGTGGTCGAGTAGCCGAGGGCCTCGAGCTGCTCGCGGATCCCGCGGTAGGCGGGGGAGACGGCGTTGATCTTGCTGGGGGCCACGTAGGTGCCCTTGCCCGGGACGCGCAGCAGCAGGCCGTCGTTGACGAGCTTGGTGAGCACGCCCCGCACCGTCATGCGGCTCAGGCCGTACATCCGGTTGAGCTCGTTCTCGGACGGGATGCGCTGGTTCGGCTGCCACTCGCCGCTGGCGATCTTGCCGGACAGGATCTGCTCCAGCTGCGCGTAGAGCGGCACCGCCGAGTCTCGCTCCAGCACCTCGGGCATCGGACCCTCCCCTCCTGCTGGCGCATCGTAGCGAGCGTGCGGGTGGTCGACGGGGACGTGACCGGGCGCCGCCGTCGTCCCATGGCCCCCGGGCATCTATACCTGTATAGTCAAGTTTGGCCCACCACGGACCGTCGCCACAACGTCGAGGCGAAGGAGTCCCGCCATGGAGACCGCGACGCTCGTCCCACCGCTCGTGCCCCTGCGCACGGTCCGGGGGCTCGGACTGCCGGTGCTGCGCGGCCAGGAGGCCGACGTCGAGCGCGTGCTCGACCACCCGCTCGACCCCGCCGCCGCCGGCGAGCTGCGGCGCTTCGCACGGTGCGTGGGGGTGACCGACGAGCTGGCCCACGTGGTGCGGCTGTTCGGGACGCCACCGGGGCACACGCCCGCCGGGTTCCGCGTGGGCCTGCAGCTCGAGGCCGACGGCACGGTGCGCTTCGACCTGCGGCGCGACATCTCGTACGACGCGGACGGAGCCCTGCGCCCGACCGGCCAGCTGTTCTCCGTCGACAGCGCCAACCCGTACGAGATCGCGGGCGTCGCGCCGCTCGTCGCCAACCTGACGTGCAACCCCTCGATCATCTGGGACCTGTTCCTCTCGGACCCCAAGGCCAACGTCGGCGGGGTGTTCAAGGACCGCGACGAGGTGATGACCGAGATCGCCCGGATCCTCGGCCCGGGCGCGGACATGAGCATCGAGCTGGAGGACCCGTTCGACGACGTCGAGCGCGTGCTCGACGAGGCCGAGCACCTGCGCGAGCTCGTCTCGGACTACCGCCTGGTCGTCAAGGTGCCGCACACGGGCCCCGTCAACGCAGCCAACGCCCCGCAGCTGCTGGCCGGCGACGGGCACCTCGACGTGCGGTACGACGAGCCCGCGACGGGCGACGCGTTCCGCGGCCACCGGCTAGCCCTGCTCCTGCGCGAGCACGGCTTCCGCATCAACTTCACGCTCATGTTCGAGCCGTACCAGGCGCGCCTCGCGCTGCAGGCCAGGCCGTACTTCATCAACTCCTTCGTGCGGCACCGGGCCTTCCAGTCGCAGCGCATGGCCGCCCTGCTCGACGAGCACGCGGCGACGGGCGACGACGCGCCGCTCGTCGCGCTGCGCACGTACCTGCTGGACAACGACTACCTGTCGACCAAGGACGCCGGCCTGGACCTGGCGGAGTGCCGGCGGATCGCGGAGCGCGTCGTCGCCTACCGGCGCACCCGCGAGCCGGAGGGCGCCGACGGCCTCGACCACGCCCGCCACAACCTGCGCGTGCTGCGGGACGCGAACCTGCCGGACACCCGGTTGATCATCTGCTCGATGGAGGGGGAGCGGAACTACCCCGACATCGACCGCATGCTCACCGAACCCGACCTTGCCGACATGGCGCACCGCGTGGTGATCACCGCCGAGCCCGGCTACCTCGCGCGCTTCACGTCGACCAACCAGGTGGTCTCGTACCAGCGCCGGTTCCTGCGGGCCGCCGCGAAGACGAGGGACGCTCGCGCTGCACGTTCTGAGTAGACATGTCTAGACTGCCGCCATCCCGGCGCGCCCCGGGGGCGGCCGAACGACGAAGGGGTCGGGGATGATCGCATCGACGTCCGCACTGGCACGTCATGGCCGCGAGCACGGGTACGCGGTCCCGGCCGTCAACGTGCTCGACGACATCAGCCTGCGGGCGGTGGTCGCCGCGGCGGTCGCGGCGTCGGCGCCGCTCATCGTCCAGGTCTCGGTGAAGACCGTGAAGCAGCTCGGCACCGAGCTGACGACGACGACCTTCCGCCTGGCCGCGCAGGACGCGCCGATCCCCGTCGCGCTGCACCTGGACCACTGCCCCGACCGCGCTGTCATCTCGGACGTCGTGGCGGCCGGCTGGTCGTCGGTGCTCTTCGACGCCTCCGACCGGGACCTGGCCGACGCGGAGCGCGAGACCGGCGAGGTGGTCGCGGAGGCCCACGCGGCCGGGGTCGACGTGGAGTCGGAGATCGAGAACATCGTCGGCGTCGAGGACGGCGTGGGCTCCGACGTCGCCCTGCACGCCTACTCGGTGCCGCAGCTCGCGGAGATCGCCAAGCGCACGGGCGTGGACCTGCTGGCCCCGCAGCTCGGCACCGCGCACGGCCAGTACAAGGCCCGGCCGGTGCTGCTGCCGGACCGGGTCCGCGCACTGGCCGAGCTCGTCGACATCCCGATCGTCCTGCACGGGGGGACGGGCCTGACGGCCGACGACTTCCATGCGTTCATCGCCGCCGGGGTGTCCAAGATCAACATCTCGACCGCCGTGAAGATGGCGTACATGAAGGCCGCCGCGGACCACCTCGACGTGGCCCGCGCGAAGGACAGGTGGGACCCGCCGACGATGTTCCGCGAGATCCAGGCCGCCGTGACGGCCGCCATCGCCACCCACATCGAGTGGTTCGGCGCCACGGGTCACGCGGCAGGCGCGCTCGCGGCGGGGGTGGGCCGGTGAGCCCGGCGCTCGTCTTCGACTGCGACGGCGTGCTGGCGGACACCGAGCGGGACGGCCACCTGCCGGCGTTCAACGCCACGTTCGCAGAGTTCGGGCTGCCGGTGCGGTGGAGCGTCGAGGAGTACGGCCGGCTGCTCGCGATCGGGGGCGGCAAGGAGCGGCTGTCGACCCTGCTCACGCCCGAGAACGTCGCGGCGTGGGGCCTGCCCGCCGAGCCGGCGGAGCAGCGGGAGCTCGTCGCGCGCTGGCACCAGGCGAAGACCGCCCGGTACACGGCGTTCATCGGCTCGGGTGCGCTGCCCGCGAGGCCGGGGATCGCCCGGGTCTCCCGGGAGGCGCACGCGGCCGGCTGGCGGCTGGCGGTGGCCTCCACCTCGGCGGAGGCGTCGGTGCGGGCCGTCCTGGAGCACGCCGTCGGCGCCGAGCTGGCCGAGGCCTTCGCCGTCTTCGCGGGCGACGTGGTGCCGCGCAAGAAGCCCGCGCCCGACATCTACCTGCTCGCGCTGCACGAGCTCGGCGCCGACCCCGCCGACGTCGTCGTCGTCGAGGACAGCGGCAACGGGCTGGCCGCCGCGCGCGCCGCGGGGCTGACCACGCTCGTCACGGTCAGCAGCTACACCGTCGACGAGGACTTCTCCGGTGCGGCGCTCGTCGTGTCCTCGCTCGGGGAGCTGCCCGACGAGCCGGCGCGCGTGCTGGCCAACCCCTACGGGCTCGCCGTGGGCGGCGAGATCCACCTCGACGACGTCGAGCTCCTGCGCACCGCGGGAGCGCACACCCCCTGAGGAACCGAACGACAGGAGCGAGACAGTGACGTCATCCCTCGACCGCGTCGAGTCCGTGGTGCGCACCATCACGGACACGTGCATCGCCAACGAGAAGTACTTCGGTGACCTGGACTCGGTGGTGGGCGACGGCGACTTCGGGTTCTCGCTGGCGCGCGGCTTCGAGCGCGTCGACGAGGGCTGGGACACGTTCGACCGCGCGGACGCCGGCACGTTCCTGTCGAAGATCGCGATCGTCATCACCAGCCGGGTGGGGGGCACGTCCGGGCCCATCTGGGGCACCGCGTTCCTGCGCGCCGGCGGCACGGTCAAGGGCAAGGCCGAGCTCACGGGCGCGGACGTCGTCGCGATGCTGCGCGCGGCGATCGAGGGCATCAAGGCGCGCGGCGGCGCGTCGCTGGGGGAGAAGACCCTCCTGGACGCGCTCGTCCCCATGACCGACACCATCGAGGAGCGGCTCGCGGCCGGCGACGCGCCCGCGGACGTCGCCAAGGCGGCCGCCGTCGCGGCGCGCACGGCGGCCGAGGCGACCAAGGGGCTCGAGGCCAAGCGCGGCCGGGCCGCGTACACGGGCGAGCGGTCCATCGGGTCCGTGGACCCGGGCGCGATCGCGGTGGCGGTCCTCGCGGAGAAGATCGCCGAGACCTGGTGACCCACCATTCCCCGGGCCGTCTCGGCGGGGGAACCGAGGAGCGGGGACGGTGCGCTCCTCACGCTGGACAACACGACGATGTGGAGGCGGCAATGAAGAAGTTCGTCAACGACCCCAAGAACTTCGTCCCGGACATGCTCAAGGGCATCGCCCTGGCCAGCCCCGGCACCCTGAAGTACGTGCCGGAGTACAACCTCATCATGCGGGCGGAGGGCCCGCGCGACGACAAGGTGTCGATCGTGCAGGGTTCGGGCTCGGGTCACGAGCCGGCGCACGTCATGGTCGTCGGCAAGGGCATGCTCGACGCTGCCTGCCCGGGCGACGTGTTCTCCGCACCGCCCATGGAGTACGTGCTGGAGACCACCAAGCTGCTCAAGTCCGACAAGGGCGTGCTGCTGCTGGTCAACAACTACACCGGCGACAAGATGGCGTTCGAGATGGCCTCCGAGCTCGCCGAGGCCGAGGGCATCCTCGTCAAGACGCTGTTCATCAACGACGACGTCGCGGTCCAGGACTCGCTGTACACCATCGGCCGGCGCGGCGTGGCGGGGAACTTCTTCGTCATGAAGGCCGTCGGCGCGGCGGCCGAGGCGGGGGCCGACCTGGCGGAGTGCGCCCGGATCGGCGAGAAGGTCAACTCGGTCACCCGGACCATGGGCATCGCGCTGTCGGCCTGCACGCCGCCGGCCAAGGGCGAGCCGCTGTTCCATCTGGGCGACGACGAGATGGAGGTCGGCATCGGCATCCACGGCGAGCCGGGCCGGCGCCGTGAGAAGGTCACCACCGCCGACGGCATCGTCGACATCCTCCTCGACGCCGTGGTGCCCGACCTGCCGTACTCGTCGGGCGACGAGGTCGCGCTCATGATCAACGGCCTCGGCGGGACGCCCGTCAGCGAGCTGTACCTGCTGTACGGCATCGCCCACGAGAAGCTGGCCGCCAAGGGCATCACGGTGTGGCGCAGCTACGTCGGCGAGTACTGCACGTCGCTGGAGATGGCGGGCGCGTCGCTGACCCTCGTCAAGGTGGACGACGAGATCAAGCAGCTCCTCACGGCACCCGCGGAGATCGCCATCCGCGTGTTCTGAGGCGGGGCCCGACGGGGCCGGGGGTGGTGGCCGCTGGCGCCGCCCCCGGCCCCACGCCGTGCGCGCCGCGGTCGCGTCGCTCGCGCGGCCGTCCCCGAGGGCCGCGCGCGGCCCCGTACGCTGGGCACGCACACCACGGGGTGTAGCGCAGCTTGGTAGCGCATCCGCTTTGGGAGCGGAAGGCCGCGGGTTCGAATCCCGCCACCCCGACCGCTGCACTGGGCGCCACCGCGACCGGTGCGCCCTCGTCAGCGGACCCGCCGCTTCGACCGCCACGTTGGTCGCCACCGCGACCGATGCGCATCGTCGGCCGGCCCGCCGCTCCGACCCCCACGCTGGGCGCCACTGCGATTGATGCGGCCTCGTCGGCCGGCCCGCCGCTCGGCGCGCGCGGCCACCGCCCAGGCCGACGGGGCGGTGGCGGCACGACACGGGGCGGCAGCCGAGGAATTGACGGTGCGGTCCGGGCGGGTCCGGGGTGAGGCTGGTCCGGTGACGGCACTGGACGACGAGGCCCTCGTGGGCGCCCTGCGGGCCGCGGGCTGCGTGTTCGCCGAGGAGGAGGCGCTGCTCCTGCGGCAGGCTGCGGCCGACGACGACGCGCTCGGGCGGCTGCTGGCCCGGCGCGTAGCGGGCGAGCCGCTGGAGCACGTCGTCGGCTGGGCGGAGTTCGACGGCCTGCGCGTCGCGGTGGAGCCGGGCGTGTTCGTGCCCCGCCGGCGCTCGGAGGCCCTCGTGGCGGTCGCCGCGTCGCTCGTCGCTGCGGGCGCCGTGGTGCTCGACCTGTGCTGCGGCTCGGGCGCGCTGGGGCTGGCCGTCGCCACCCGCGTGCCGGGGGTGGTGCTGCACGCCGCCGACGTCGACCCGACCGCCGTGCGGGTGGCGCGGCGCAACCTTGCGCCCGTGGGAGGCCAGGTGTACGAGGGCGACCTCTTCGCGGCCGTCCCCGCCCGGCTGCGCGGACGGTTCGCGCTCGTCGTGGCGAACGTGCCGTACGTGCCGCACGACGAGCTGCGGCTCATGCCGCGCGAGGCCCGCGACCACGAGCCGGCGACCGCGCTCGACGGCGGCGCGGACGGCTTGGCGCTGCTGCGGCGCACCGCCGCCGAGGTGTCGGGCTGGCTGGTGCCGGGCGGTGCGCTCGTGAGCGAGGTCAACCCGGTTCAGGCGCCGGCGGCCGCCGCGGCGCTGCGGGCCGGCGGCCTCGCGTCGCGGACCGTCGAGCCGCCGGACGACGACGAGACGGTGGTGGTCGTCGGCACCCGGGCGCGGCCCGCCGCGGCCGGCGAGGCGACGACGTGACGCGGGACGCGCCGGACGGCTGGCGGCCGCGTGACGCAGGGCCGGCCCAATGGCTCGGGGGACGGACCTGGTGCGGGGCCCACCAGGTGCCTCGGGGGCGGACTCGGTGCGGGACCCGCCGGACGGCTGCGATAGCTGGTCTCGAGCCTGCTCGAGGACTCCCGGGCCGCACCGGTCGCGCATCAGGGCGCCGGGGCCGGCGCCTCCGCCGTCGAGGGCGCCCTTCGGCGCGGTCCGGAGCGCTCGGGCGCGCGCCATGGCGCCGTCGCGGCGGTGCCCCGGCCGCCGGGCGTGACCCCGCGCGGCAGTGGCCCCGACCAGGTGGCTAAGGTGGCAGGACACCCACCACAGTCTCGGAGGAGACGACCGTCCGGCGTGCCGCCGGACCGCCGTCAAGCAATCGTGGAGCGATACATGACCAAGCGAACCCTGTCCACTGCCGCCGGCCTCGTGCTGGCGGTCGGCCTGCTCGCCGCCTGCTCGTCGGGCACCTCGACACAGACCCCGTCGGCGACACAGACCCCGTCGGCGACGCCGACCGCCGCCGTCACCTCGGCGGCCGCGACCCCCACCGCCTCGGCGGCGGCGACCACCACGCCCACGTCCGGCGCGAGCGCCGCGCCCGTGGTGGCGCAGCCGTCGACCCTCACGCTCACCGTCGTCGCCGGCAAGGCCACCGGCCGGCTCGTCGTGAAGGGCACCGACCAGGGCGTCGCCGACGCCGAGGTCACGCTCGTCTTCCGGCCCACCGGCGGCGGCGACGCGACGATCTCGTCGGTGACCACGGACGCCACCGGCGCGTTCTCGTCGACCGGCTCCGTCTCGGGTGCCGGCACCTGGACCGCGTCGTTCCTCGGCACCAAGGCGGCCATGGCCTCGGTGGCCACTGCGACCGTCGGCTGACCCGCACGGCGGCTGGCCCGTGGGGGTCAGCCGCCCGCCGGGCGCTCGAGCGCGGCGATGCCGTCCGGGCGGGCCGTCGCGACGTCGTGCAGCGCGGCCAGCACGGCGGAGACGCCGGGGTCATGCTCTGTCCCGGCGCGCACGAGCGCGAAGAACCGTCGGCTGGCCGGCTCGCCGATGAGCGGGCGCGTGACCAGGGCTTCCTGCCGCAGCGGCTGCGCGAGGCGGGGGACCAGCGCGACGCCCACGCCGGCCGCCACGAGCGCGGCGACCGCGTCCCACTCCTTGCAGTGGTGGCGGATGTCGGGCGTGAAGCCCGCCATGGCGCAGACGCCGGTGACCACGTGCCCGCACGGGTCGTGGTGCGCCGAGCCCACCCACACCTCGCGCGCGAGGTCGGCCAGGTCCACCTCGGGACGGTCGGCCAGCGGATGGCCGGCCGGGAGTGCGGCGTCCATGACGTCCGCGATGAGGTCGACGCGGTGGTAGCGGGTGTCGCGCCGGGATGGCGCGCCCGGGTGGTCCACGGTGACGGCGATGTCGAGCTCGCCCGTGTCCAGGGCCTCCAGGGCCTCGGCTCCCTCGAGCTCGTCGACGCGCAGCACCAGGCCGGGCCGTTCGTCGTGCAGCCGGGTGAGGGCCGGCGCGACGAGGGCGCTGATGCCGGTGGACAACGACCCGACCCGCACCTCGCCGGCGGTGCCGCCGGACCACGCCGCGAGCGCCGTCCGCGCGCGCTCCAGCTCCTCCAGCACCGCCTCGGCGTGCTGCAGCAGCAGGCGCGCCTGGCCCGTGAGGACCACGCCCCGGCCCCGGTGCTCGAGGAGCTGCACGCCGACCTCGCGCGCGAGGCCTGCCAGCTGCTGGGACACCGCGGAGGGCGTGAGGTGCAGCGCCCTGGCCGTGGCGGCGACCGTTCCGCGCCGGTCGAGCTCGCGCAGCAGGCGTAGCTTGCGCAGGTCGATCGTGAAGTCGTCGCTCATGCTTGACATGCAGGAATCGTAGATGGACTGAATGGTTGGCGTCGGCGACGATGGGCGCGTGACTCGACGCGGCCTGCTGCTGTTCGTCGCCCTGGGAGTGGCCTGGGGCATCCCGTACGCGCTCATCAAGATCGCGGTCGCGGAGCTGTCGCCGGCCATGCTCATCCTCGCCCGGACGGTCATCGGCGCCGCGCTGCTGCTGCCCATCGCGGCGGCCCGCGGCGAGCTGCGGCGCATGCTCGCGCTGTGGCGGCCGCTGCTCGTCTACACCGTCGTCGAGATCGTGGTGCCGTGGTACTTCCTCAACACCGCCGAGGAGCACCTGCCGAGCTCGACCACCGGGCTGCTCGTGGCCACCGTGCCGCTGGCCGGCGTGCTGGTGGGCGTGCTGCTGGGGCGGCGCGCGCACCTGTCGTGGGGCAACTGGCTGGGGATCGCGCTCGGCATGGCCGGCGTCGCGGCGATCGTCGGGCTCGACGTGGCCGGCACCGACCTGCCGTCGGTGGCGCGCCTGGCCGTCGTGGCCTTCGGCTACGCGCTCGGGCCCGCGATCATCGCCCGCTGGATGCCGGCCGCGCCCGGGATCGGCCTGGCCGCGACGTCGCTGGCGCTCGCCGCCCTCGTCTACGCCCCGATCGTCGGCCTGACCGGCGCGTGGCCGACGAGCTGGCCGTCCGGCTCGGTGGTGGCCTCCGTGGTGACGCTCGGCGTGGTGTGCAGCGCCGGGGCGTTCACGCTCATGGTGTGGCTCGTGGCCGAGATCGGCCCGATGCGGGCCACCGCCGTCACGTACGTCAACCCGGCGGTCGCCGTGGTGGTCGGCGCGACGCTGCTCGGCGAGCGGATCACCACCTGGACCATGGCCGGGTTCGCGCTGGTCATCGGGGGGTCGTTCCTCGTCACGCGCCCGTCGCGGCGAGTGGCGCCCGCGCCGTCGCCCGACGCCGCGGCGGAGGGCGCGCTGGTCGCCTGACCTGCGGTTCCGTCCCCCCAGTGGCAGGCCCCCGGAGGCCGACCTAGCGTCGAGCGATGGGTCGAATCGCGTCGGAAGTGCTCGTCGAGCGTCTCGTGGACCGGGGAGTGGACACCGTCTACGGGCTCCCCGGGGACGGCATCAACGGGATCATGGAGGGCCTGCGGCGCCACGCCGACGAGGTCCGCTTCGTCCTGGTGCACCACGAGGAGGCGGGCGGGTTCACCAGCGAGTCGGAGGGCGAGCTGCGCGACCAGGTGGCCGGCTGGGTGCAGGGCGACGGCATCCCGCGCGTGAAGGTCAAGATCGGCGAGTCGTGGGGCCGTGCGCGGGCGCGCGACCTGCGGCGGGCCGCGATCGCGCGCGAGGCGGCGGGCCCGGATGCCGAGCTCATGGTCGACGCGAACGGCGGCTACCGCGCCGGCCAGGCGCGCCGGGTCGAGGCCGCGCTGCGGGACCTGCGGGTCACGTGGTTCGAGGAGCCGGTCTCGTCCGACGACCTGGCCGGGCCGGCCGCCGTGCGCGCGTCCTCGTCGGCCGACGTGGCCGCGGGGGAGTACGGCTGGACGACGGCCTCGTTCGCCGCGCTGCTGGCCGCCGACGCCGTCGACTGCCTCCAGGCCGACGTCACGCGGTGCGGCGGCATCACCGGGTGGCAGCGTGCCGCGGCGCTCGCGGCCGCCGCCGGTCGCGACGTCTCGGCGCACGGGGCGCCCCAGCTGGCCGCGCGCGTGGCGTGCAGCGTGCCGAACGCGCGTCACCTCGAGTGGTTCGCCGACCACGTGCGGCTGGAGTCGCTCCTGTTCGACGGCGTGCTCACCCCCGTCGGCGGCGCGCTGCGGCCCGACCCGGGGCGCGCCGGGCACGGCATGGCGCTGCGGGCCGCCGACGCGGCCCGGTTCGCGGCCTGAGCCGCGTCAGCGGGCCTCCCGCACCACCTCGACGGCGCCGGGGGCGAGGGTGAGGCTGCCGGCCACCGGCCCGCCCCCGCCGAGGAGCGGCGTCCCCACGGCCCGCACGGTGGCCGGGGCGTCGGTGTGGTTGAGGGCGACGAGCCACGAGCGTCCGTCCGCCGCGACCCGTCGCGTCGCCTCGACGCCGCGGGGCAGGTCGGGCACCACGGGGACCGCGCCGGACTCGTCGACGAGCGCGTCGACGACGCGCTGCACGCCCTCCTCGTCGGCAGGCCATGTCGCCAGGTACCAGGCGGCGCCCGCTCCGACGGCGCGGCGCGTCAGGGCCGGGACACCGTCGAGCGGACCGCCCGCGAACCGGAGCCGCACGTCCGTGCCCGGCAGCGCGTGGACCAGCTCGGACCACAGCTCGCCGGACGACCCGTCGTCGAGGCCGACGCGCTCGCCCTGCTGCAGCGCCCAGAACTCCTCGACGCGCACGCCGAGCAGGTCGCGCCACGCCCCCGGGTAGCCGCCGAGCAGCACGTGGTCGTCCTCGTCGGCGATGCCGGAGAAGAAGGTCACCAGCACGGACGCGCCCCGGGCGGCGGCGGTGGCCACGTTGGCCGCACCCGCGGGGGAGACCAGGTAGAGCGCCGGCACGAGGATGACGCGGTACCCGGCGAGGTCGTCGGTCGCGCGCACGACGTCGGCGGTGACGCCGCGGCGCCCCAGCGCGCGGTGCAGGGCCACCGCGAGCCGGCGGGGCTCCAGCAGGGTCGTCGGGTGCGAGTCCAGCTGGGCTGCCCAGGTGGACGGCCAGTCGAACAGCACGGCCGCGTCGGCCTGCACGCGCGAGCCCCGCAGCTCGGCGAGGTCGCGCAGCATGCCGCCCAGCCGCACGGTGGTGCGCCAGCGCTCGGTGTCGGTTCCGGCGTGCGGCAGCATCGCCGAGTGGTACTTCTCGGCGCCGGCCGCCGACGCCCGCCACTGGAAGAACAGCAGCGCGTCCGCGCCGTGGGCGAGGTGGCCGAGCGAGTGGCGCAACGACTCCTCGGGCGTGCGTGAGCGGTTCTGCGGCTGCCAGTTCACGGCGGACGTGGAGTGCTCCATGAGCACCCACGGGGCTCCGCCCGCGAGCGAGCGCACGAGCGAGGCGCTGAAGGCGATGTCGGCCTGGGGCTCGGGGTCGGCCGCCTGGACGTAGTGGTCGTTGGAGACGACGTCCATCTGGCCGGCCCAGGCCGCGTAGTCCATGGCGCCCGTGGCCGGTCCCATGACCATGAAGTTCGTGGTGCACGGCACGTGGGGCGTGACCTCGCGGAGCACGTCGCGCAGGTCGGTGCAGTACGAGAGCAGCTCGTCGGACGAGTAGCGGGCGAAGTCGAGCTGCTGGGTCGGGTTCGGGTACGTGGGGGCGCTGCGGGGCGGCAGCACGTCGTCGAACGCCGCGTAGCGCTGCGACCAGAACGCGGTGCCCCAGGCGCGGTTGAGCTCCTCGACGGTGCCGTAGCGCGCCCGCAGCCAGCGGCGGAAGCCGGCCGCCGCGTCGTCGGAGAAGTCGTGCGGCACGTGGCAGCCGACCTCGTTGTCGACGTGCCACAGGGCCAGGGCCGGGTGGTCGCGGTAGCGCTCGGCGAGCCGCCGGGCCATCCCGAGGGCGTACCGGCGCCACAGCGGCGACGCGATCCGGTAGTGCTGGCGCCCGCCCGGCCACAGCACGGTCCCGTCGGCCCGCACGGGCAGGATCTCCGGGTGGAGCGCCGTCAGCCACGGCGGCGGGCTCGCCGTCGCGGTCGCCAGGTCCACGCGGATCCCGGCCTCGTGCAGCCGGTCCATCGTGGTGTCCAGCCAGCCCCACTCGAGGACGCCCTCGGCCGGCTCGATCGTCGCCCACGAGAAGATCGCGAGGCTCACCAGGGTCACGCCGGCCTCACGCATGAGGGCCACGTCCTCGACGCGGACCTCGTCGGGCCACTGCTCCGGGTTGTAGTCGCCGCCGAAGCCGAGCGTGTCGAGCCCGAGGGGCCAGCGCGGTGTGGTCACGAGGGTCTCCTGGTGGGTGCGGTCAGCGGTCGACGCGGGCGGAGCCGCCGCCGGCGAGCTTGAGGATCTCGGCCTTGGTGGCCATGGAGGTGTCGCCGGGGGTGGTCATGGCCAGGGCGCCGTGGGCGGCGCCCCACTGGACGGCGGTGGCCAGGTCCTGGCCCTCGAGCAGGGCGGCGATCAGTCCGGAGGCGAAGGAGTCGCCGCCGCCGACCCGGTCGAGGATCTCCAGGGCGGGCCGGTCGGTGGCCTGGACCAGGCCGGTGGCTGGGGACCAGGCGACGGCGCCCCAGTCGTTGCGGGTCGCGGTGCGCACGGTGCGCAGCGTGGTGGCGATCACGGCGAGGTTCGGGTAGGCGGCGTGCAACCGGCCGATCATCGCGCCGAAGGCGGCGCTGTCCAGGTCGCTCAGGTCGGCGTCGACGCCCTCGACGGGGAAGCCGAGGGCGGCGGTGAAGTCCTCCTCGTTGCCGATCATGACGTCGACATAGGGGGCGATCGCGCGGTTGACCTCCTGCGCGCGGGCCCGCCCTCCGACGGCCTGCCACAGCGAGGGCCGGTAGTTCAGGTCGTAGGAGACCACGACCCCGTGCGCGCGAGCGGCGCGCACCGCGGCCAGGGTGGTGGCGGCGGCCGTCTCGGACAGCGCGGCGTAGATGCCGCCGGTGTGCAGCCAGCGCACGCCCAGGGTGCCGAAGAGGTGGTCGAAGTCCACGTCGTCCGGGCCCAGCTGGGAGGCGGCGGTGTGGCCGCGGTCCGAGACCCCGAGTGCGCCGCGCACGCCGAAGCCGCGCTCGGTGAAGTTCAGGCCGTTGCGCACCGCCCGTCCCACGCCGTCGTACGCCTTCCACGTGATCATGGACGTGTCGACCCCGCCGGCGAGGATGAGGTCCTCCACCAGGCGCCCGACCTCGTTGTCGGCCAGCGCGGTGACCACCGCGGTCCGCAGGCCGAAGGCGCGGCGCAGCCCCCGCGCCACGTTGTACTCCCCGCCGCCCTCCCACGCGGTGAACTGCCGGGCGGTGCGGATGCGCCCCTCGCCGGGGTCCAGCCGCAGCATCACCTCGCCCAGGGACACCTCGTCGAAGCGGCACTGGGCGGCGGGGCGGATCGGCAGCACGGGCATGACGGGCTCCTGTTGGGACGGACGGGACGGGACGGGGGAGGCTCAGGCCGCCGGCGGCCGGGCGGCCCGCGCAGCCGTGACCGCGGTGGAGACGAGGTCGACCAGGCCGGCGCGGTCGCCGGCGGCGACCCGGTCGGCCGGCACCATCCACGAGCCGCCCACCGCGACGACCGCGCGCAGCGCCAGGTACTCACCCAGCGTGGCAGGCCCGATCCCGCCGGTGGGCACGAAGCCGACCCCGCCGAACGGGGCCGCCAGCGCGGCGATCGCCGCCGGGCCGCCGGAGGTGCCCGCGGGGAAGAACTTCACCGTGCCCAGCCCCAGCTCCAGGGCCGCCTGCACCTCGGTCGCCGTGACCGCACCCGGCAGCACCGCCACCCCGTGCTCGAAGCAGCGCTCGACCACGGCCCGGCTCGTGCCCGGCGACACGACGTACCGGGCGCCCGCCGCCACGGCCTGGTCCACCTGCGCCGGCGTGAGCACCGTCCCCGCACCGACCAGCACGTCGCCCCGGCCGGCCATGACCCGGATCGCCTCCGGGGCCGCCGCCGTGCGGAACGTCACCTCGGCCACCGGCAGCCCGCCGGCCACCAACGCGTCCGCCAGCACCCCGGCGTCGCTCGCCTCCCGCAGCACCACCACCGGCACCAGCACCCGCGCCGCCAACTCCGCCAGCACTCCCGCCGTCGGGCTCGTCGTCATCGCCTGCTCCTCGTCGTCGGTGCGTGCGGCGCGGTCAGCCGCACGGCGGGCCCCGGGCGGTGGACGCCGCGCGGGTGGTAGCCGAGCGCGTCGGAGCGCCCCAGCAGGTCCGCCGCGTACCACGCCACGGCCAGCCACATCTCGGTGCCCTGCAGAGACGGCGGCAGCCCGGCGGCGAACGGCGTGCCGTCGCCCGCGGTCCAGCGCGCCAGCGCGTCGTCCAGCACCGCGGCGGCGACCTCGTCGACGGCGGGGCGGTGGTGGGCCGAGCCCCCGGCGCGGGCCCACCACAGGAGGTGCACCACGTCGAGCGCGTCGCACGCGGACACGTTCGGGTCGTCGGCGAGCTCGGCCGCCCGCGCGAGGACCGAGTCGACGAGGGCGCCCGGGTCCGGCGCGGCCACGCCCCACTGCGCGAACGTGCCGCGCACCAGGCGGTACGTGCCGTTCGCGGGTTCCCGCAGGCCGTCGCCGCGGCCGCCCCACAGCCCGGTGTCGGGGTCGCGGTGCACGACGAGCCAGCCGAGCAGGGCCTGGGCGAGGGCGGGCGCGCCCGGCTCGCGGGGCGCACGTCGCAGCGCCCACGTCAGCGCGGTGCCGACGGCGTCGACGAACGCGCCGCTGCCCCATGCCCGGTGCTCCCACGGCAGCGCGTCGAGCACGGCCACGAGCTCGACGGGCGAGAGGTCGACGACCCTGCGGACGGGGTGCGCGAAGGCACCGCCCAGCAGGTCCAGGGCGTACCCGACGTCGAGCACGTGGTACGCCTGAGCGTCGTCGAGCAGGTCGGCGACGTCGTCGGGGGCGGTCCCGCGCTCGTCCACCAGCCCGGTCTCCGGATGCTGCAGCGCCCGCAGCCGGGCCAGGTGCTCGGCGCCCGTCAACGGTGGGGGAGGAGCGCCCGTGAGCAGGTCGGCGAGCTCGATCGCGTCCGTGTGCGCCCGCACGCTCGGCGGCCCGCCGGCCGTGTCGCGGAACGCCGCGCCGTCCCACGCCGCCGCGAGGATGCCCGCCACCTGGTCGCGTGCGGCGTCCCCGTGCGCCCGCAGCGCGTCGCGCGTGGTCCGCGCGCGGGGCCGGCGGCGCTCCCGGATCACGCGCGCCGGGTTGCCGGCGACGAGCGTCCAGTCCGGGACGTCGTGCGTGACGACCGCCCCGGCCCCGACGACGCTGTGCGAGCCGATCCGCACGCCGTCGAGCACCACGACGTGGGCACCGAGCCACACGTCGTCGCCGATGTGGACCCCCCGCGTGCGCAGCGGCTGGCGGAACATCTCGGTGTCGGGGTCGTCGAACCCGTGGTCGAACCCGAGCACCGCGGTCCAGGCGCCGATCCGTACCGCCCGGCCGGTGCGGACCCGTCCGCGCAGCGCGGCGCCCACGTTGAGCGAGCAGTCGGCGCCGATCTCGACGTCGCCGGAGACGTGGGCGTGCGCCGCGACGTACGAACGGTCGCCCAGGACGAACGAGTCCGGGTGGACGGCGGCGAGCGGCGACACGACGCACCCCACGCCCACGTGGTGGCCGCGGGCGCGGAGCTCGGCGAGGCGCCGGACCTGGTCGGCCCGCTGCTCGGCCGACGCGGTGCGCCAGAAGTCCCACGCGGCGAAGTCGGCCTCGAGGGTCTCCGTGCCCGCCGCCGGGGCCGCGGCGGCTGACCGCGGGCCGCCCGGGGGCGGGTTGGCGGCCGGCTGGTCGTCGCGGGTGCTCATCACCGGGTCCTTCGCTCGGGGTCGTCCGGCCGGGCGGCGGTCAGCGGGCCAGCCAGCCGCCGTCGACGGCGACGATCGAGCCGTGCACGTAGTCGGACGCCGCCGACGAGAGGTAGACGACCGTCCCCTGCAGGTCCGCCGGGGTGCCCCACCGACCCGCCGGGATGCGGCCGAGGATCGCGGCGTCGCGGTCCGCGTCGGCCCGCAGGGGCGCCGTGTTGTCGGTCGCGAAGTAGCCGGGGGCGATCGCGTTGACGTTGATCCCGAGCGGCGCCCACTCGTTGGCCAGCGACCGGGTGACCCCCGCCACGGCGCTCTTCGCGGCGGCGTAGGAGACGACGTTGATGCCGCCCTGGAACGAGAGCATCGACGCGACGTTGACGATCTTGCCGCGCCCCGTCGCGGCCATCAGCCGCGCCGCGGCCTGCGACAGGAAGAGCACCGCCGTGAGGTTGATCTGCAGCACGTCGTCCCAGTTGGCCTCGGAGAACTCGAGGGCGGGCTGGCGGCGGATGATCCCCGCGTTGTTGACGAGGACGTCGAGCCCGCCGAGCGTGGTGGCGGCGTCGGCCGTGACGTCGGCGAGGTCCTGCGGCGTGGCCGTCGACAGGTCGCACACCACCTGGTGGGCGCGCCGGCCGAGGGCTGTGATCGCCTCGGCGGTCTGCGGGCAGCCCGTGCGGTCGAGCAGCACCACGTCCGCGCCGGCCTCGGCCAGCGCCAGGGCGTAGCCCTGCCCCAGGCCCCGGCCGGCACCCGTGACGAGGGCGACCTTCCCGTCGAGGCGGAACTGGTCGAGGATCATGCGAGCTCCTGGGGGTCGATCGTCTGGACGTCGGCGTAGTCGGTGTTCTCGCCGGCCATGGCCCACACGAACGAGTAGGCGCCGGTGGCGGAGGCGCAGTGGATGGACCACGGCGGGGAGACGACGACGTCGCGGTCGTGCAGCACCAGCTGGCGGGTGGCGGTCGGCTCGCCCATGAGGTGGACCAGCACGCCGTCCTCGAGGCCCGTGTACAGGTAGACCTCGGTGCGCCGGTGGTGGACGTGGGGCGGCATGGTGTTCCACACGCTGCCCGGCGCGAGCGTGGTGATGCCGAGCACCAGCTGGTTGGACTCGATGCCGTCCGCGTGGATGTAGCGGCGGATCGTCCGGCGGTTCGACTGCTCCAGCGAGCCGAGCTCGGCGGAGAACACCTCGTCGCGCGCGGCGAGGCGGGGCGTGCAGGCGCGGTGCGCCGGGGCCGTCACCAGGTACACCGCGCCGTGCCCGGAGACGGTGATGTCGCGCGTGCCCATGGGCAGGTACAGCACGTCCTGCTCGCCGACGTCGTACGTGGCACCGTCGGCGACGACGCGGACCGTGCCCGCGATGCCGACGACGCCGAGCTCCCGCCGCTCGAGCAGGTGGTCGGCCTTGAGCTCGTCGGGCGCGGTGAGCGCGACCTCGTGCCCATCGACGACGAGGCCGCCGACGAGCATGCGGTCGTCGTGGGCGTAGCCCCAGGACACCTCGCCCGTGGTGAACAGGCCGGAGAGCACGAAGCGCCGCCGCAGCGTCTCGCCGGTGAGGCCACCGAGGTCGTCGGGGTGCGTGCTCCAGAGTCGGGTGACGGTCATGCGCGTGCTCCTTGCTCGGGTGCGGTGCGGGACGGGCTGTCGGCGACCGGGTTCGTCAGGGTGCCCAGGTCGCCGATCGTGATCGAGACGACGTCGCCGGCCTGCAGGAACCGCTCGCCGCGGGCGAGCACCTCCGGCAGCTTCTGCGGCGTGCCGGTGGCGACGACGTCACCGGGCGCGAGCGTCATCACCTGGCTCAGGTAGGAGACGAGGCGCGCCACCCCGAAGACCATCGCGGCCGTGGAGCTGCGCAGCGTCACCTCGCCGTTGACGGCGAGCTCGACGGTGAGGCGCTGCGGGTCGGGCACCTCGTCGCGCGTGACGATCGCGGGCCCGAGCGGGGCGAACGTGTCGAACGACTTGCCGGGGACCCACTGGCTGCCGTGCCGCTGCCAGTCGCGCGCGGACACGTCGTTGAGGAGGGTGTACCCGGCGACGTGGTCGAGCGCCTCGTCGGGCGACACCTCGTGCGCGGGCGAGCCGATGACGACCGCGAGCTCGGCCTCGTAGTCGACCTCGTCGGACGCCCGTGGCCGCAGGATCGGGGCGCCCGGGCCGATGACGGTGTTGGCCGTCTTGGCGAAGACGTCCGGGTACGGCGGGTCGTCGACGGCCTGGTGGCCGCGGTAGTTGTAGCCGATGCACAGGATCTTGCCGGGGTTCGGCACGGGGGCCAGCAGGCGCACCTCCCGCAGCGGCAGCCCGGCACCCGGGTCGGTCGCGGCGGCCGCGGCGGCCGCGACCAGCGCGCGCAGCCGCTCGAGCAGCGCCGGTCCCGCGGCGAGCAGGCCCACCATGTCGGCTGGGACCGCCGGGTCGGCGGCCGGCAGGTCGAGCACGCGGTCGTCCGGCAGCAGTGCACCGGTGCGCACCGCACCGCCGCGCTCGAAGGTCACGAGGCGCATGGGGTCCCGCTCACCAGTAGAGCGTCCGCTCGGGCAGCACGGCGCGCGCGAGGGCCTCGAGGTAGAAGTAGTCGCCCCACAGCGTGCCCTCGTCCACGCCGACCGCGCCGGGCCGGTCGTAGACGCCGTGCAGCAGCAGCGCGTTGGAGCCCGGCTCGGTCGACGCCGAGTAGGCGGTGGCCAACGAGTCGAGGATCGCGGCGGCGCGTGAGCGGTAGTGCTCCCGGACCGGACCGTCCGGCAGCCAGCCCGCCAGCTCGGCCAGGCCGCACACCGCGATCGCCGCGGCGGAGGAGTCGCGCGGCTGCTCGTCGCCGTCGGTGAACTCCAGGTCCCAGTAGGCGACCCCGTCGGCCGGCAGGTGGTCCAGGAAGTAGTCGGCGCACGTGCGGGCGGCGTCGAGGAACGTCTCGTCGTGCGCGTAGCGGTAGTTGAGCGCGAAGCCATAGATGCCCCAGGCCTGGCCGCGGGCCCAGCACGAGTCGTCGGTGTAGCCCTGCTGCGTCGACCCGCGCAGCGGCACCCCGGTCTCCGGGTCCCACCAGAAGGTGTGGAACGTGGTGCCGTCGGGCCGGATGATGTGGTCGCGCAGCTGGGCGGTGTGGCGGCGGGCGGCCGAGGCGTACCGCTCGTCGCCGGTCTGCTCGCCGGCCCAGTAGAGCAGGGGCATGTTCATCAGCGAGTCGATGATCGTGCGGCCGCGCTGCGCGGGGTCGTCCAGGCCGCCCCACGCCTGCACGATGCCGGCCGGCTCGAGGAACCGCGTCATGAGGTGGTCGGCGGCGCCCAGGGCGGCGCCGCGGGCGCGCTCGTCCGCGAGCAGCCGCCAGGGCGCCACGCACGCCAGCGTGTAGAGGAAGCCCAGGTCGTGCGTGTCGAGGTCGATCCGGCGCTCGACGCGCTCCGCGAAGCTGGCGACGTGCGAGGCCGCCGCGTCGCGGAACGCGTCGTCGTCGGTCAGCTCCCACGCGAGCCAGAGCATCCCGGGCCAGAAGCTCGTGGTCCAGCCTCTGTTGGCGCCCTCGGGCAGGCGGTCGGTCGCCGGGCGTGGCGGGTAGGCGCCGTGCCGGGTCGTGTCGTCCGGGTAGCCCGCGCCGAAGGCGGTGATGTTCGCGCGCACGGTGGTCAGCGCGGCGGCGAGCGCCGCGTCGGTCCTCGTGGCGGCCGAGGTCTGGCCCGCCTGGGTCGGCGTCATGGGCAGCTGTCCTTGCTCTTGTGGGCGTGCCTCGCCTGGAGGCGGTGCCCGGACGGTCGTGGGTCGGCGTGGTGCGGAGGGGTCACGCGGTGGTGGCGGCCTCCCGCTCGACGGGCAGCGCCGGCCGTAGCGAGTGGCGCGCGTTGGCCCACACGACGTAGAGCAGCGGGGCGGCGGCGAGCCCGATCGCGAGCGCGGGCTTGACCGTGAACAGCGTGAGCAGCAGCGCGAGGACGACGAGCGAGCCGAGCGTCAGGTACCAGCGCCGCACGCCCAGGTAGAGGCAGGCCCGCAGCACGTCGCGCAGCCGGGTCCGGGGCACCTCGGCGAGCGCGACGAGCCCGAGCAGCGTGGTGGCGACGACGAGCACGGCGAGGGTCGCCAGCACGGGCACCGCCCAGGTCCCGACGGGGCGTCCCCAGGCCGCGCGGCCGTCCACACCGAGCACGACGAGCGCCGCGGCGGCGAGCGCCCCGAGCGTGGCCGCCCGGCGGAACACGGCCACCCAGGCGCGGGCGAACGTGCGCACCACGCCCGCGCCCGGGTCCGCGGCGGACGCCGAGAACACGGCGAACGCGGCGGCCACCGCGGGCGTGGACAGCGGCGTCGCCAGGGCCACCAGCGGCCACGACAGCGCGGTGTCGGTGGTGACCAGCACCACGAGCAGCGGCAGGCAGCCGACGAGGAGCAGCGCGTTCGTCATGAGGCCCAGGTAGACGACGGACAGGACCGTGGCGTACGTCTCGTGCGAGATCTGGCGCATGGCGCTCACCCCTTGAGCCCGCTGGTGGCGATGCCCTCGACGAAGTAGCGCTGACCCAGCATGAAGATCACGGCGATGGGAAGCACGGAGAGGGTCAGGCCCGCGAACAGCAGCGCGTAGTTCTGGTCGTAGAGGTTGTTGATGAACGTCTGCAGGCCGAGCTGGATGGTCCACAGGTTCGGGCTGCGCAGGTAGATCAGCGGGCCGAGGTAGTCGTTCCAGGTGTTGACGAAGGTCAGCAGCGTGAGGCTCGCGATCGCCGGCGTCGACAGCGGCAGCATGATGCGCCGGTAGATCCCGTACTCGGACAGCCCGTCGATGCGGGCCGCCTCGGAGAGCTCCTCCGGCACGGACTCGAAGTACTGCTTCATGAGGAACACGCCGAAGGCGCCGAAGGCCTGCAGCAGGATGATCGACCAGAGCGTGTTCGACAGGTGGAGCTTCGAGAAGAGGATGAACTGCGGGATCATGTACGACTGCCACGGCACGGCGATGGTCCCGACGTACACGAGGAAGAGCACGTCCCGCCCGGGGAACCGCATGCGGGCGAAGCCGTAGGCGGCGAACGAGCCGGTGAGCACCTGCAGGAACGTCACGACGACGGACAGCAGCATCGTGTTCTTCCACCACGTCACCATCGCCGTCTGGCTCCAGACGTGGACGTAGTTGTCCCACTTCCAGGACGGCGGCAGCCACTTCACGGGGATGGTGAAGACGTCGTTGGAGCCCCGGACGGAGCTGGAGAGCATCCAGAAGAACGGGAGCAGCACGGCGGCGGCGGCCACGACGAGCACGACGTAGCCGACGATGCGGGCGGCCCGTCGTCCGGGCGTCTGGCGGTCCGGCCGCTGCGCGGCGGCCGAGGCCGGCGTCAGGGCGCTTGTCTTGGGCGTGCCGTGGACGAGGGTCATCAGGCAGCCCTCCGCTTGTTGACGACGAACTGCACGATCGTCACGACGATGCAGATGAGGAAGAGGGCGATGGACGCGGCCGACGCGTAGCCGAACTGGTAGTTGACGAAGCCGGCCTTGTAGATGAACTGCGAGAGCACGAGGGTCGCCTGGCCGTGACCGCCGTTGGTCATCAGCAGGATGA
>JAJYTJ010000042.1 GCA_021793115.1 Actinomycetes bacterium
GCCACAACCCGCCGCAGTGGAACGGGATCAAGGTGTTCCGCTCCGACGGGTCCCTGCCGCTGGACGACGAGACCGACCGCTACCAGGACGAGGCCAACGCCATGAGCGTCGCCGACGTCATCACGCTGGACATCGACCTGGCGCGCCGCGCGGGCGTCGTGGTGGAGCGCAGCCTGGCCGGCCCCTACGTCGACGCCATCGAGCGCATCGTGGACGTGCACGCCGCGCGGGACCGCGACCTGCGCGTCGTCGTCGACGCGATGTACGGCACCAGCCAGCTGACGCTCGGCACCGTGCTGTCGGACATGCGCGTGCCCGCGGAGTTCATCCACGCGGCGCACAACCCGCTGTTCGGCGGCATCGCGCCCGCCCCCGACCTGGAACGCCTCTCGACGCTCATCGACATGATGAAGAGGGGCCGGTACTCGCTCGGCCTGGCCACCGACGGCGACTCCGACCGCATCGGCATCGTCGACGAGACCGGCGAGTACGTCTCGAGCAACGACCTGCTGCTCCTCGTCTACTGGTACCTGCACGAGGTGCGCGGCGAGCGCGGCGGCGTGGTGCGCAACCTCGCCACGACGCACCGGCTGGACCGGCTGGCGGAGCACCTGGGCGAGGAGCACGCCGAGGTCAAGGTGGGCTTCAAGCACGTCACCGCGGGCATGGACCGCATCGGCGCGCTGCTGGGCGGCGAGTCGTCCGGCGGCCTGACGGTCCGAGGGTGGCTGCTGGGCAAGGACGGCATCTTCGCGTGCGCCCTGGTCGTGGAGATGCTGGCCCGCACGGGCCGGACCATCAGCCAGCTGCGCGCCGACCTCGAGGCGATCACCGGCCGGCTCGTCATGCTCGACGACGCCGTGCCCGCGACGCCCGAGATGCGGGTCGCGGTGCCCCGTCGGCTCGAGGCGAGCCCGCTGACGCACATCGGCCCGTACGCCGTGGCCGGCGTCTCGCACCTCGACGGCACCAAGATCCTCCTGGCCGACGGCGGCTGGGCGCTGCTCCGGTTCTCCGGCACCGAGCCGCTCCTCCGGATGACCGCCGAGGCACAGAGCGAGGCCCAGGCCCGCGAGATGCTCGACTGGCTGCGCGGCTTCGCCACCGCCACCGCCACCGCCTGACCCGCCCCGACGAGATCGACGAGGATCCATGCGCTACGGCCACTTCTCCGGCGACGAGTACGTCGTCGACCGCCCCGACGTCCCCGTCTCCTGGACCAACTACCTGGGCGGCAAGGACTTCTGCAGCGTCGTCTCCCACACCGGCGGCGGGTACTCGTACTACCGGAAGGCCCAGACGGGTCGCATCACGCGGTTCCGGCAGAACGGCGTGCCGCTCGACCGGCCCGGCAAGTACGTCTACCTGCGGGACGACGAGTCGGCGGACTACTGGTCCGTGTCGTGGCAGCCGGTGGGCAAGCCGTTCGTCACGGGCGAGGCGACGGTGCCCGACGACGGTAGCGCCGGCCGGTGGACCACGCGCCACGGCCTCGGGTACACCACCTTCGAGTCGTCCTACCGCGGCATCGAGGCGTCGCAGACCGTCTTCGTCCCGCTCGACGACGACTGCGAGGTGTGGGACGTCCGCCTGACGAACCGGACGGACCGCGAGCGCACGCTCACCGTCGCCGGGTACGTCGAGTTCTCGTTCCACACCATCACGGTGGACAACGAGAACCTGCAGATGTCCCTGTACTCGCAGGGCGCCACGTACGACGACGGCATCGTCGAGTGCGACGCGCACTACGAGCCGTGGACCTTCCACTACTTCGCCTCGTCGCGCACGCCCGACTCGTTCGACGCGATGCGCGACGCCTTCGTCGGCCCGTACCGCGACGAGCGCAACCCGCTGGCGGTGGAGCGCGGCGCCGGCTCCGGCTCGCAGGGCACCACGCAGAACCACTGCGGCGCGCTCTTCCACCGCGTCACGCTCGCGCCGGGCGAGACCACCCGGCTGGCCTTCGTCCTCGGCTACGGCTCGCGCGAGGCGGCCGGCCGGGCGATGACGGCGAAGTACTCGTCGGCTGCCACGGTGGACGACGAGCGGGCGCGCCTGGCGGCGCACTGGCGCGACAAGCAGGACCGGCTGCGCATCGTGACGCCGCACGAGGGCATGAACACCCTCATCAACACCTGGACCCTGCTCCAGGCCGAGACGTGCGTCGTGTGGTCCCGGTTCGCCTCGTTCGTCGAGGTCGGCGGCCGGTCGGGGCTGGGCTACCGCGACACTGCGCAGGACTGCATGGCGGTGATCCACTCGAACCCGGCGGCGTCCCTGCGGCGCATCACGCAGCTGCTCCGGGCACAGACCGAGGCCGGCTACGGGCTGCACCTGTTCGACCCCGACGACTTCGACCCCGACGCGCCCCGCCTGCCGGACGTCCCGTCGCCGACGATCGTGCCCCGCCGCTCGCGGGACTCCCTCATCCACGGGCTGGAGGACACGTGCTCCGACGACCACCTGTGGCTGGTGCCGACGGTGGTCGAGTACGTCAAGGAGACCGGCGACAGGGCGTTCCTCGACCGTGAGATCACCTTCGCGGAGGGCTCGTCGGGCACGGTGTACGAGCACCTGCGGCGCGCGCTGGAGTTCACGGCCGCCCAGGTGGGTGCCAACGGGGTCGCGCTCGGCCTGCGCGCGGACTGGAACGACGGCATCAACCTCGGCGGCGGCGAGACTGCCCTGGTGACGTTCCTGCACGCATGGGCGATCCGGGCGTTCCTCGAGGTCGCGCACGACGAGGACCGGCCGCGCTGGCTCGCGGAGCTGGCCCGCCTGGAGCGGGTGGCCGACGAGCAGCTGTGGGACGGGCGGTGGTGGCGCCGCGGCATCACGCGCGACGGCGTGACCATCGGCTCGGCCGCGAACGCCGAGGGGAAGATCTTCCTCGAGCACCAGGCGTGGCCGGTCATCGGCGGGATCACCACCCGCGAGCGCGGGATCGCCTCGATGGACGCCGTCCACGAGCTGCTCGCGTCGCCGTTCGGGAACCACCTCAACTGGCCGTCGTTCACGCGCGTCGACGACACGGTCGGGTTCCTCACGCGGGTGTACCCGGGGATCAAGGAGAACGGCGCAATCTTCAGCCACCCGAACGCGTGGCCGATCATCGCCGAGGCGCTCCTGGGGCGGGGCGACGAGGCGGTGGCGTTCTACGACGCGATCTGCCCGTACCTGCAGAACGACGTCATCGAGACCCGGCAGGCCGAGCCGTACGTGTACTGCCAGTTCGTCTACGGCAAGGACCACCCGCGCCACGGCCTCGCCCAGAACCCGTGGCTCACCGGGACCGCCGGCTGGATGTACACCGCCGTGACCAAGTACGTGCTCGGCATCCGGCCCGGGCTGGACGGGCTCGTCGTCGACCCCTCGATCCCGCGCGCGTGGGACGGCTTCTCGGTGCAGCGTGCGTGGCGCGGGGCGACGTACCTCGTCGAGGTGCGCAACCCCTCGCACGTGTCGCACGGGGTCGCGTCGGTGGTCGTCGACGGCGTCGCGCACGCCCCCGGCACGCCGCTCCCCGTCGCGCCCCCTGGCGCGACGGTCGCCGTCACCGTCACCCTGGGGTGACGTCGCCCGGCGCGAGCGCACCCCCCTCGCTCCGCGCACCGACCACCACGGGGCGCCGCCGCTGCGGGGACACGGCGACCGGGCGCACGGGCAGCCGGCGGGCGACCGTGACCGCCGCGAGCGTGACGACGATCCCGGCGACCCCGACCGGGCCGAGGCGGTCGTGCGCGACGAGCAGGCCGACGACGGCCGCCCACACTGGCTCCGTGCCGAGCAGCAGCCCCACGTGGCTCGGCGAGGTCCGCCCCACGGCCCACGTCTGCGCCGCGAACGCGACCACCGTGCACACCACCGCGAGGTAGGCGAGCACGGCGGTCCCGGGGCCGTGCAGGCCCGCCACGAACGCCCCCACCGGCGCGCCCAGCGCCGCGGTCAGGGCGACGAACACCGCGGCGACCGTGCCCAGCTGGACGGCCGTGAGCCGGCGCGGGTCCAGCGGCCGCCGCTCCTGGAGCACGCCCAGCGCCGTGACGTGACCCGCGCGCAGGACCGCGGCCACCAGGATCAGCAGGTCCCCCGGCCGCGGTGCGGCGGCGTGCCCGTCGGTGGCGAGCAGGCCGGCCCCAAGCACGGCGGCGCCGGCCACCGCGACGAACGCCCCACCCGGCGCGCGGCGGCGCACCAACGCCTCGACCGCCGGCGTGAGCACCATCGTGAGGGAGATGAGCACGCCGGCGTTCGTCGCCGACGTCAGCGCGACCCCGTACGTCTCGCACGCGAACACCGCCGCGAGCACCAGGCCCGCCCCCACGCCGGCGCGCAGCTCGTCGGCGGTCGGCCGCCCCGCCCGGGCGAGCGCGAGCCAGCCGCCCAGCACGGCCACCGCGACCACCATCCGCGCGGCGACCAGCACGGGCGCGGCGCCCGGGCCCGGCAGGAGCTCCTTGGCCGCGACGTAGGTGGAGCCCCACGCCACCGCGACGCCGACGAGCACGAGGTCGGTGACGCGAGCGCCGGGCAACGAGGACACCCGACTACGGTCGGGCGACGGAACCATAAGGACAAGTCACCAGTTGCTCGCCAGCGGTTTAGGTTGACCTGATGGAACTGGCACAGCTGCGGGCCCTGCGGGAGCTGCGCGACCGCGGCAGCATCGCCGCCGTCGCGCGCGCCTTCCACGTGACGCCGTCCGCCGTGTCGCAGCAGCTCGCGGCGTTGCAGCGCTCGGCGGGCGTCCCGCTCACGCGGTTGGAGGGCCGGCGCACCGTGCTCACCGGTGCCGGCGCGGCCCTCGCGGCGGCCGCCGTCGAGGTCGAGGTCGCGTTCGCCCACGCCCGGGACGCGGTCTCGGCGTACCAGGCCGAGACCGGCGCCACCGTCACGGTCGGCGCCTTCCACTCCGCTGCCCTGGCGTTCTTCCCGGGCCTCCTCGCGGCGCAGGCCGGCGGCGGTCCCCCGCTCGAGCTGCACGACGACGACGTGGCGCAGGAGGACTTCGCCCGCCTGGCGGCCGACATCGACGTGGTGGTGGCCCACCGGCTCGCGGGCGGCCCCGCGTGGCCCGCCGGTGTCGTCGCGACCCACCTGCTCACGGAGCCCCTCGACCTGGCGTTCCGTGCCGGGCACCGCCTCGACGCGCCCGGGCCGCCGCACGCGTCCGACCTGCGCGACGTGCGCTGGATCGCCGTCCACGGGGACTTCCCCCTCGCGGACGCCGTCCGGGTCATCGGCACGGCCGCCGGCGCCGAGCCGCTCGTGGCGCACCGCATCAACGAGTTCTCGGTCGCGGCCGCGCTCGTGGCCGGCACCGACCTGGTGGCCCTGCTGCCGCGCCACACGAGCGCCGCCTACCGCTCGCCGTCGCTGCGTCTGCGGCCCCTGCCGCGCGGCCTGGCGGTCGAGCGCAGCATCGACGTCCTCACCCGTCCCGAGGCCCTGCAGCGTCGCACGGTCCGCGCCGTGCTGCAGACCCTGCGCCGCCTGGCCGCCGAGCTCGCCGGGGGCCCGCCGTGACCGGCACGGCAGAATCGACGCCGTGCCGCAGATCCAGCTGACCGCCGTGCCGCCCACCGCCCCGTTCGCGCTCGCCGTCCATGGCGGGGCCGGCCCCCTGCGCGACGGCGCCCCACGCACGGCCGCGCAGGCGAGGGGCCTGCGCGCCGCGCTGGCCGCCGGCCACGACGTGCTCGCGGCCGACGGCGCCGCGATCGACGCCGTGTGCGCCGCGGTCGCGGTGCTCGAGGACGACGAGGCGTTCAACGCCGGGCGTGGCGCTGCCCTCACCGTCGCGGGCACCGCCGAGCTCGACGCGTGCGTGTGCGACGGCGCCACCGGCCGCGCCGGCGCGGTGGCCGCGAGCCACTACGCCCGCCACCCCGTCCTGGCGGCCCGTGCCGTCATGGAGCGCACGCCACACGTCCTCCTGGCGGGCCCCACCCCGACGTGGCTCGACGCCGTCGGCCTCGAGCGGGTCGACCCGTCGTGGTTCGTCACGCCGGCACGCCTGGCGGCGCTGCGCGACGGCACGCCCGAGGCGACCGCCCCGACCCTGCCGGGCGCCGGGCAGGGGACGTCAGAGCCGCGCGTGGGCCACGGCACGGTGGGGGCGGTGGCGCGCGACGCCGCCGGGCGGCTGGCCGCGGCGACGTCCACGGGCGGCGTCACCGGGCAGTGGGTCGGGCGCGTGGGCGACACCCCGGTGGTGGGCGCCGGGACGTGGGCCGACGCGCGGGTCGCCGTGTCGGGCACGGGGATCGGCGAGGACTTCCTGCGCGCCGCGCTCGCGCACGACGTCGCGGCGCGCGTGCGCTGGACGGGTGCCGCCCTGGCCGACGCCGTCCACGACGTGATCGCGGACGACCTCGTGGCGCGCGGCGGCGACGGCGGCGTCATCGCGGCGGGCGCGGACGGCACGCTGGTGCTCGCGTTCTGCTCGGAGGCGATGCTCCGGGCCTACCTCGGACCGGACGGCCCGGTCGTCGTCGCCTGACGCACCGGGTCCCGGTCGCTCAGCGGCCGAGCACGCGGGGCAGGAAGGCCAGCGCCGCCACGGCCAGGACGATCAACCAGCCCTGCCACGACGTCGGGCGCAGGCCCCAGCCCACCCGCTTGGGCCCGAACCAGGGCTTCTTCTCGGCCACCGCGCCCTCTCCCCCGCCCGCGCGACGGACCGACCGCCGCGGCGGCCCCCAGCGTAGCCACGGCTCCTGTGGGGACAGGGTCCCGACCGGGGCCTCGCGCGCTAGGCCTCCGCGACGACCACGGCCGCCGCGATGCCGGCGTCGTGCGAGATCGACAGGTGGAAGCGCGCCACGCCCAGCTCGTCGGCCCGGGCCTTGACCGTGCCCTCGACGTGCAGCCGCGGGGGACGCCCGCCCGAGGCCGGCACCCACGCGTCGTGCCACCGCATCCCGCCCGGCGAGGACAGGGCCTTGGCCAGCGCCTCCTTGACCGCGAACCGGGCGGCGAGCGACGCCGCGGGCAGCTCGCGCTCGTCGGCGGTGAAGAGCCGGTCACGCAGCGCGGGGGTGCGCTCGAGCACCGCGACGAACCGCGCGACGTCGACGACGTCGATCCCGACCCCGACGATCACGCCGGCCCCCCGTCCGGCCGCTACTCGACGGTGACGGACTTCGCGAGGTTGCGGGGCTGGTCCACGTCCAACCCCTTCGCGGTCGCGAGCTCGCACGCGAAGATCTGCAGCGGCACGACGGCGACGAGCGGCGCCAGCAGCGTGGGCGTCTGCGGCACCGAGAACACCTCGTCGGCGTAGGGCAGCACCGCCTCGTCGCCGTCCTCCGCGATGACGAGCGTGCGGGCGCCGCGGGCGCGGATCTCCTGGATGTTGGAGACCACCTTCGAGTGCAGCGCGTCGCGGCCCCGCGGCGAGGGCACGACGACGAAGACCGGCTGCCCGGGCTCGACGAGCGCGATCGGCCCGTGCTTGAGCTCACCCGCCGGGAAGCCTTCCGCGTGGATGTACGCCAGCTCCTTGAGCTTGAGCGCACCCTCCATCGCCACCGGGTAGCCCACGTGCCGGCCGAGGAACAGCACCGTCGGGGTGTCGGCCATCCACCGCGCCACCTCGCGCACGCGCCCCGAGCGGTCGATGACCTGCTGGATCTTGCCCGGGATCTCGCGCAGCTCGGCGAGGATCTGCGCGACCTCGTCGTGGAACATGTTCCCGCGCAGCTCGGCGAGGTAGAGGCCCAGCAGGTACGCCGCCGTGATCTGGGCGAGGAATGCCTTGGTCGAGGCGACGGCGACCTCCGGCCCGGCGTGCGTGTAGAGCACCGCGTCGGACTCGCGCGGGATGGTCGAGCCGTGCGTGTTGACGATGGCCAGCACGCGGGAGCCCTGCTCGCGCGCGTGCCGCACCGCCATGAGCGTGTCCATCGTCTCGCCCGACTGGGAGATGGCGACGACGAGCGTCCGCTCGTCGACCACCGGGTCGCGGTAGCGGAACTCGTGCGCCAGCTCGACCTCGACCGGGATGCGGCACCAGTGCTCGATGGCGTACTTGGCGACGTGCCCCGCGTACGCGGCGGTGCCGCACGCGACGACGACGATCTTGTCGACGGCGCGCAGCACCGACTCGTCGATGCGGACCTCGTCGAGCGTCAGCCGGCCGGTGCGGTCGGTGCGCCCCCGCAGCGTGTCCGCGACGGCCTGCGGCTCGTCGTGGATCTCCTTGTCCATGAACGAGCGGAAGCCGCCCTTCTCGGCGGCCCGCGCGTCCCAGTCGACGACGAACCGGCGGGCCTGCGCCGGGTTGCCGGCGAAGTCGCTGACCGCCACGTCGTCCGCGGTGATGGTGACCACCTGGTCCTGACCCAGCTCCATCGCGTCCCGCGTGTGGGCGATGAACGCCGCGACGTCGGAGCCGAGGAAGTTCTCGCCGCGGCCGAGCCCGACGACGAGCGGCGAGTCGTGCCGGGCGCCCACGACGAGCCCGGGCGCGTCCGCGTGGACCGCCAGGAGCGTGAACGTGCCGTCCAGCCGCCGCGCGACGCGCTGCATCGCGGTGGTGAGGTCGCCCGCCTCGTCGTACGCGCGCGCCAGCAGGTGCGCCACCACCTCGGTGTCCGTCTCCGAGACGAACGCGACGCCGGCCGCGGCCAGCTCGTCCCGCAGCTCCGCGAAGTTCTCGACGATGCCGTTGTGGATGACGGCGACCTTGCCGGACACGTGCGGGTGGGCGTTCGTGTCGGTCGGGCCGCCGTGCGTCGCCCACCGCGTGTGGCCGATCGCCGCGGTGGCCGCCGGCAGCGGGTGCGCGTCGAGCTCCTCGACGAGGTTGGC
Source organism: Actinomycetes bacterium (assembly GCA_021793115.1). The sequence goes on from JAJYTJ010000042.1 coordinate 8,815, forward strand.
CAGCTTGCCGGCCTTCTTGGCGACCGCGAGCGGCTGGCCGGGCGCCACGAGCGCGACGCCGGCGGAGTCGTACCCCCGGTACTCCAGCCGCCGCAGCCCCTCGACGGCGACCTCGAGCGGCCTGCCCGACGGCGCGGCGCTCCCGACGTACCCCACGATCCCGCACATGGCGACCAGGGTAACGGGCGCCGTCCGGACGCCCGCCCACGCCGTGGGAGGATCGTGACGTGCAGCCCGCCGCCGCGCCGTCCCCGTACGTCGACCTGGACCGCGCCGCATGGGTTCGCCTGGCCGAGTCGACGCCGCTGCCCTTCACGGAGGACGACGTCGAGCGCCTGCGCGGCCTGGGCGACCCGATCGACCTGCCCGAGGCGGACGCCGTCTACCGGCCCCTGACCCGCCTCCTCGACCTGCACGTTCAGGCGACGCGCGGTCTGCACCGGGCGGCCACCACGTTCCTGCGCGAGCGTCCCGACCCCACGCCGTTCGTCATCGGCATCGCGGGCTCGGTCGCGGTCGGCAAGTCGACGGTGGCGCGCCTCCTGCGCGAGCTCATCGCGCGCTGGCCCACCACGCCGCGGGTCGAGCTCGTCACCACCGACGGCTTCCTCTACCCCAACGCCGAGCTGGCACGGCGGGGGCTCATGGAGCGCAAGGGCTTCCCGGAGTCGTACGACCGGCGTTCGCTGCTGCGGTTCGTCCAGGAGGTCAAGGCCGGCAGCGCCGAGGTGACGGCGCCCATGTACTCGCACCTCACGTACGACATCGTCCCGGACCGCCGCACGGTGGTGCACCGGCCGGACGTGCTCATCGTCGAGGGCCTCAACGTGCTGCAGCCCGCCCGCGTCACCGCGCAGGGCCGCTCGAGCCTGACCGTGAGCGACTTCTTCGACTTCTCCATCTACGTCGACGCGCGCGAGCGCGACGTGCGCCGCTGGTACATCGACCGGTTCCTCGGGCTGCGCTCGACCGCCTTCGCGCAGCCGGAGTCGTACTTCCACCGCTACGCGGCGCTGAGCGACGAGGAGGCCGTGGCCGTCGCGGGCACCATCTGGGACTCGATCAACGCGCCCAACCTCGAGCAGAACATCCGGCCCACACGGGGCCGCGCGACGCTCGTCCTCACCAAGGGCGCCGACCACGCGGTGCAGCGGGTGCGGCTGCGCAAGCTGTAGCGCCACGCCGGCCGCCGGGGCGGCGCCGCTCAGCCGGCGGCGGCCACCAGCTGGACGGGCTGGTCGACGACGCCGGTGACGGGCATCCGGTCGAGCGCGGCACGCACCCGGGCCGAGCCGTCGTCGCACCCGTCGACCGCGGCGGCGGACAGCACGGCGCTGCCCATCGCGTCGAGCAGCCAGAGGACCACCGGGGCGCCGGCCGCCCCGCAGGAGGCGGCCGGGGTCGGGGCGGGCGGCCCGGTGCGGCCCGCGGCCGCGGCGTCGAGCGCCGTGACGAGGGCGGCGACGTCGGCCGCCGAGCCCTCGCGCGACGTGGCCGTCACCGCGGTCCACGTGCCGGCGCTGTCCCGCATCTGGCCACCGACCTGGCACGCGAGCACGCCGGCCGGCACGAACCCGGCCGGGACGGCGCCCGCGGTGACGTCCGGCCGGGGTGTCGCCTGCGCGGCCAGGGCCGGGTCGAGCGTCAGGCCGAGCCGACCGAGCACCTCCGGCGCCAGGCAGTCGGGCGAGGCCACGGCGACGCCCGGCGAGGCCTGCGGACCGGGAGCCGCTGCGGCGCACCCGGTGGCGAGCAGCGCAACCGCAAGGCCGACGGCGACGAACGCGACGCGCCGGGCCCCGGGCCGCCGCACCCCGCCCCGGGCACGCCCGGGCGCCCGGACGACTGCCGTGCGCGCGCGGCCCATCGCTCTCCTCGCCCTGCTGCTCGGGCATGCCGCTGCGGACCCTCGAGGGGGCCACGCGGGATGCGGGGAGGACCGCCGTCGGCGGCGGCCCGTTCGAGCGTACGTGCGTCACCCGCGAGGGTGACGCGGCCGACACCGGATCGTTAGCCGGTGTGCCCGGATCGTTAGCGGGGCGGCCGGTCGGCCCGGGCCACCCTGCCCACCCGGCCTACCCAGCCGCGGGGCCGTCCGGCGTGGGCTCGTCGCCCGCCGCGGGCATCGCCAGTGCGGCCCTGGGCGCACGCACCCACCGGCTGAGCAGCGCGTCGACGAGCAGGCCGATGACCATGCCGCCGACCACGCCGACGAGGATGGCGATGATGGGGTGCCCCTGGAGCACGCGCCCGGCACCGATGCCGATGAGCGAGGCGTAGCAGGCCCACGTGATCGCCGCGAACGCGGCCAGGCCGACGAACTTCTTGCGCGGGAACCGCAGCGCTCCGGCGGTCATGTTGACCGCGACCCGCCCGACCGGGATGTACCGCCCCGCGATGATGAAGGACGCACCCCGCTCCGTGAGGGCGCGCTGGGCCCAGTCGAGGGCCGACCGCGCCTTCTCGCTGCGGAAGATCCGCAGGTGCCGCACGTCGACGCGGCGCCCGATCGTGTACGCGACCTGGTCGCCCGTGAACGCCCCGGCCGCCGCCACGAGGATGACCGGCAGGAGCGCCGGCCTGCCCGCCGGCGACACGGACAGCGACGCGAGCGCGATGACGAGCGACTCGCTGGGGATCGGCGGGAAGAAGCCGTCGATCACGGCGAAGAGGTACATGACGGCGAGGACCCACGGCGACCCCGCCAGCCCCAGCGCCCACGCCTCCACGACACGTCCCCCTCGTCCGGGGCCCGCCTCGAGCCGCCCGGGGATCACGCTACGGGGCGGGGGTGGCCCCAGGCGTGGTTCCCCGGGCTGATTCAGGGTGGATCAGGGGAAGGATCAGGGGCCTCACGGGCGGGCGACCAGCTCGACGAACCGGCCGAGCACGTTCGGCGGGGCCACGATGCCGGTGGCGCGGGCCGCCGCGATCACGCGGTCCAGCTCGTCGGACGGGAAGTAGCCGTCGTCGCGGTATGCCGTCACGCGCGCCACCAGGCCCTCGAGGTCGAGCTCGGGGTGGAACTGCGTCGCGTACACGCGCGACCCGACCCGGAACGCCTGCACCGGGGCTCCCTCCGACGTGGCGAGCGGCACGGCGTGCGGGGGCAGCGCGGTGACGGCCTCCTTGTGGCCGACGAACGCGCCGAACTCCTCGGGTGCGACGCCGAGCACCGGGTCGGCCCGGCCCTGCGGTGTCAGCCGCACCCGCACTCCCCCAGCGGGCTCGCCGTAGGTCCGGTCGACGACGGCCCCTTCGTGCGTGCCGAGGGCGCCCACGCCGTAGCACGCCCCGAAGAAGGGGAAGTCGGCCGGCACCACGAGGTCGAGCAGCCGCGACAGGTCGGCCTCGACGCGGCGCTGCACCGCCGACTTCGCCTCCGCCGGGTCGCTGGACTGGAACGGCCCACCACCGAGCACGATGCCCGACCACTCGTCCAGGTCGACCTCGCCGAGCGGGTGTCGCTCGAGGCGGACGCGGCGCAGCTGCGCCTCGGCCAGCCCCGTGCACCGGAGCATCGCGGCGTACTCGTCGTCGGCGGCGCCGTCCTCGGGGCGGACGGCGAGGAAGAGGAAGGGACGCATCGGGCCCAGCGTACGGGGCGGGCCGCGGGCGGCCGCGGTGCACAGCGCCCGATCAGGGGATGCTCAGGGTCGGACCAGGGCGTCGCCGGATGGTCGCCGCACCGCGGCCCGACGACGATCGCCACCGACAGCCTCCCTTCGTCCCAGGAGCACACCGCCATGGCCCGCCGCGCCGCGCTCGTGCCGCTCGTCGTCCTCGTCGGCCTCGTCGCGGGCGGCCTGGCCGCCTGCTCGGTCCACGTCGACCTGCGCGACCGGGGGCCGCGCACCACGCAGCACCGGGACGTCACCGCCGTCCGCGCGCTCGACCTCGGTGCGAGCGGCGACGTCCACCTGTCCGTCGGCACCCCGTCGCTGTCCGTCACGGGCGGCGCGGACGTGCTCGCCGACCTGAGCACCACGGTGCGCGGCGACACGCTCGTCGTCGACCTCACCGGCCGCTGGTTCGACCCAGGGCCCCTCACGTACGACCTCACGCTGCCCGCGCTGTCCTCGATCACGCTGCGCGGCTCCGGCACCGTCACGGGTGACGTCGCCGGTACGGGTGACGCCACCCTCGACCTCACCGGTTCGGGCCGGATCGACCTGGCCGCGCTCGATGCCGGCGCGCTGCGGGTGAGCGTGGCCGGGTCGGGTGACGTGGCCGTGGACCGCGTCACCGCCAGGAGCGCCGTGGTGGAGATCGCCGGCTCCGGGCACGTGCGGCTGGCCGGAAGCACGGACACGCTCGACGTGTCGATCCCCGGCAGCGGCGCCGTCGACGCCGGCACGTTCCGGGCGCGCGACGCGCGCGTGGCCATCGCCGGTTCGGGCACCGCCACGGTCGCGGCGAGCGCCACGCTGGACGCGTCGGTCGCGGGCTCCGGCGAGGTCACCTACCTCGGCGACCCGCGTGTGACGTCGCACGTCGGCGGGTCCGGCGGGATCAGGCGCGGCTGACTCGCGGGTACGACCCCCGCTCAGCCCACCGCGACGAGCGTGCGCAGGTCCGCCTTGTCCACGTAGAGCGTGCCACCCAGGTGGTCCGTCTCGTGCTGCACGATGCGCGCCGGCCAGCCGGTGAGCACCTCGTCCAGGACGCCGCCGCGCTCGTCGTGCCCGACGAGGCGGACCCGCCGGTGGCGCGCGACGACCGCGGCGTAGCCCGGGACGGACAGGCAGCCCTCGTCGTGCGGCACGAGCTCGTCGTCCACGGCCTCGTAGCGCGGGTTGACCAGCACGCGGAACGCCACCGGCACCCGCTCCCGGGACGGGTCGGTCAGCGGGTCCTCGACCACCGCGAGTGCCACCGGCAGCCCGATCTGCGGCGCCGCCAGGCCCACGCCGGGGGCGGCGCGCAGCGTGCGGTGCATCACGGCCAGCAGCGCCTCGAGCTCCTCGTCCGCGAGCTGGCCGTCGTACGGCACGGCGACGGCTCGCAGCACCGGGTCTCCGGCGCGCACGATCGGCGCGATCCCCCGCGCGTCCCGCGCCGCGAGCTCGAGCAGCCGCAGCACGCGCTCGCGCACCGGGTCCCCGGGACGCACCCCGCTCACAACGCGAGCCGGTCCCGGACGGCGCCGACGAGCGTCGCCGCGGCCCGGTCGGCCTCGTCCTGCGTCGCGGCCTCGACCATGACGCGCACCACCGGCTCGGTGCCCGACGGCCGCAGCAGCACGCGACCGGTGCCACCCAGCGCCGCCTCGACGTCGGCGACCGCCCGTGCGAGGTCCTCGTCCACGGCCACGCGCGCACGGTCCACGCCGGAGACGTTGACCAAGGTCTGCGGGAGCCGCTCCACCACGCCGGCGAGCTCAGTGAGCGAGCGCCCCGTGGCGGCGACCCGCGCCGCCAGCTGCATCGCCGTGAGGACGCCGTCGCCCGTCGTCGCGTGCTCGGCGAGGATGATGTGGCCGGACTGCTCGCCCCCCAGCACGTAGCCGTTGGCGCGCATCGCCTCGAGGACGTACCGGTCCCCCACGGCCGTGTCGACCGTCGCGATCCCGTGGGCGCGCATCGCCAGCCGCAGCCCCAGGTTGCTCATCACGGTGATGACGAGCGTGCCGCCGGCCAGCTCGCCCTTCTCGTGCAGCGCCAGCGCCAGCACGCCCATGATCTGGTCGCCGTCGACGAGCACGCCGTCGGGGCCGACGGCAAGGCAGCGGTCGGCGTCGCCGTCGAACGCCACGCCGAAGTCCGCGCCGGCGGCGACGGTGAACGCCTGGAGCTGCTCCGGGTGCGTCGAGCCCGCGCGGTCGTTGATGTTGCGCCCGTCGGGCGCGGCGTTGATGACGAGCACCTCGGCGCCTGCCGCCCGCAGCGCCGCGGGTCCCACCTCGCTCGCCGCGCCGTTGGCACAGTCCATCGCGATCCGCAGCCCGGACAGGTCCGTGTCGACGGTGCCCGCGAGGTGCTGCACGTAGTGCCGGGCGGCGCGTGCCGGGTCGCTCGTCACGCGCCCCACGGCGGCCCCGGTCGGCCGCTCCCACGCCTCGCCCCGGTGCGACTCGATGGCGTCCTCGAGGTCATCGTCCAGCTTGTGGCCACCGCGCGCGAGGAACTTGATGCCGTTGTCCGGCATCGGGTTGTGCGACGCCGAGAGCACCACGCCGAGGTCGACGCCGTACTCGGCGGTGAGGAACGCGACCGCCGGCGTGGGCAGCACCCCCACGTCCTCGACGTCCACCCCGGCCGAGGCGAGGCCCGCCACCACCGCGGCGGAGAGGAACTCGCCCGAGGCCCGCGAGTCCCGGCCGACGACGGCACGCGGCCGTCCGTGAAAGGCGCCTCGCGCGCCGAGCACCCGGGCCGCGGCCACCGACAGGTCCAGCGCCAGCTCAGCGGTGACGTCCCGGTTCGCCAGCCCTCGCACCCCGTCGGTGCCGAACAGTCGCGCCACGTGAACCCTCCTTGACGAACGACAACGGCCTCGTGGACTGTAGTCGTCCACGAGGCCGTCGGCCGAACCCTGGGGTCAGCGCTTCGAGTACTGCGGCGCCTTGCGGGCCTTCTTGAGGCCGGCCTTCTTGCGCTCCACGACGCGCGCGTCGCGCGTGAGGAAGCCCGCCTTCTTCAGCGCCGGGCGGTTGTGCTCGGCGTCGATCGCGTTGAGCGCGCGGGCGATGCCCAGGCGCAGCGCGCCGGCCTGACCGCTGACGCCACCGCCGTTGATGCGGGCGACGACGTCGAAGCGGCCCTCGACGTCAACCAGCTTGAACGGCGAGTTGACGAGCTGCTGGTGCAGCTTGTTCGGGAAGTACTCCTCGAGCGAGCGGCCGTTGATGGTCCACTGCCCGGTGCCCGGCACCAGACGGACGCGGGCGACGGCCTCCTTGCGGCGGCCGAGCGCGCGGCCCGGTGCGGTGAGCGACTGGCCGCGGCCGGTGACCGGCGCGGTCTCGCTGGTGTAGCTGGTGGGCGTCTGCTCGCCCTCGACGTACTCGTCGGCTGTGGTCTCGGCCACGGGGTTCCTCGGTTCCTCGTCCTCGCAGCGGCTCACGCCTGCTGCGACACCTGGGTGAGCTCGTAGGGCTTCGGCTGCTGTGCAGCGTGCGGGTGCTCGGGGCCTGCATAGACCTTGAGCTTGCCCAGCTGCTGGCGGCCGAGCGTGGTCTTCGGGACCATTCCCGCCACGGCCTTCTCGATGACGCGCTCCGGGTGCTTCTCCAGGAGGTCCGCGTAGCGGATCGCCTTGAGACCGCCCGGGTAGCCCGAGTGGCGGTAGGCGAGCTTGGTGTCGGCCTTGGTGCCGGTCAGCGCGATCTTCGCCGCGTTGACGACGATGACGAAGTCACCGTTGTCGACGTGCGGCGCGAACGTGGGCTTGTGCTTGCCACGCAGCAGCGTGGCGATGTGGGTTGCCAGGCGGCCGAGGACGACATCGGTCGCGTCGATGACGTACCAGGTCTTCTCGACGTCACCGGGCTTCGGGGTGTACGTGCGCACGGGTGTGGGCCTTCTCGTCGTGTGTCGGTACCAGGTGGCCACCGCACACGGCGGCTCCCTGGTGGGCTGTCGAGGCGTCTGCCGATGAGTGGGACCGCACCGGTGTCGCGGTCGGCTCGCGGTGGTGAGAAGTCACCGGTGCTCGACAGCGGACGCACAACGACAGACGACAATACCCGGGCTCCGGTGGAGCGGTCAAAACGCTCACGCGCGCGAGGCCCGGTTCGCGGGCGCCGGGGCGACCGGGTGCAGCGCGGCGGCCGCGGCCGCCAGCACGCGGCCGGTCAGCTCGTCGAGCACCGCGGCGCGGACCGACCAGCGCTGCCAGTGGAGCGCGACGTCGAGCCAGCGTCCTGGGGCCAGGTCCACGAGCGTGCCGGCGCGCGCGAAGGCGTCCGCCTCGTGCTCGGAGACCATCCCCCACCCCAGCCCGTCGGCGACGAGGGTGACGTAGGCGGGGTGCGACGGGACGTGGTGCTCGGGGCCGAGGCGTGCCGGCCCGCCGTCCAGGGCGGCGACGAAGCGGTGCTGCAACCGGTCGTCGGACGTGAACGCGACGACCGGCGCCGCGGCCCACGCGGCGGGTACCGGGCCGTCGACGAACCACCGCGCCGCGAGCGCGGGGGCCGCCATGGCGCGGTAGCGCATCGCGCCCAGCGGCTGCACCCGGCACCCTTGGACCGCGGTGGCGTCGGCAGTGACGGCCGCCATGACGACGCCGTCGCGCAGCAGCTGGGCCGTACGGTCCTGGTCCTCGCGGTGCAGGTCGAGCACCAGGCGGTCGCCGAGCCCCGTCAGGGCGCCGGGGAACCACGTGGCCAGGGAGTCGGCGTTGACGGCGACGCCCACCCGCACGGGACCGGTTCCTGGCCCGAGCGCCGCCGCGGCGTCGGCGTCGAGGGTCGCCAGCTGCCCGGCGAGCCGCACGAGCACCGCGCCCGCGGGCGTCGGGCGGCACGGGCGGGTGCGCAGCACCAGCACCTGACCGGCCTGCTGCTCGAGGGCCCGTACGCGCTGGCTCACGGCGGACGGCGTGAGGCGGAGGGCACGGGCCGCGGCGTCGAACGTGCCGCCGTCGACCACCGCGGCGAGCGCCGTGAGCTGCGCCGGATCGAACTTCATGAAGCCACGCTACAGGTCCCACAGAAAGGTGATCTGGCCTGCACGCCACGGGCGCCCTAGGGTCGCGGCGTGGTCGTCGTCCAGGGGCTGCTCGCCGGGCTCTCGCTCATCGTCGCCATCGGCGCGCAGAACGCGTTCGTGCTGCGCCAGGGGCTGCGCGCCGAGCACGTCGGCGCGGCGGTAGGCGTCTGCACGGCCGCCGACCTGCTGCTCATCGCCGCGGGCACCGCCGGGCTCGGCGCGCTCGTCGCGGGCCACCCGGCGGCCCTGGTGGCAGCTCGCTACGCCGGCGCGGCGCTCCTCGTGGCGCTCGGCGCGGCGGCGCTGCGGCGTGCGCTGCGGCCCGGTCGCCTCACGCCCACGGCCGACGATCCGGCCCCGGTGCGGACCGTGCTCGTGACGACGCTCGGGCTCACCTTCCTCAACCCGCACGTCTACCTCGACACCGTGCTGCTCCTCGGCACCATGGCGGCGCAGCACGGGCCGCTGCGGTGGTGGTTCGCCGCCGGCGCGGCCGCCGCGAGCGCGCTGTGGTTCACCACGCTCGGCTTCGGGGCAGCCCGGCTCCGGCCTCTGCTCGCGCGCCCCTCGGCGTGGCGCGTGCTGGACGTCGGCGTCGCTGCGGTCATGCTGACGTTCGCGGCCCGGCTGGCGCTCGCGACGCCGATCCTGACCCCCGCCTGACTCTGCCTTGACCCGGGAATGAGAGGGGCATGATGAGCCTCTGACCTGGCACGATTCGATTCGCCCCAGGCCTCGGGGACGGCTAACGTCGGATGATCGGGCAGGGGGTCGGACGGCCAGGGGGCGTCCCGACCGGACCGAGAGGACTGCATGAGCGTCGATCGTCTCGTGCGGACCGCGACGCGATGGCGCACCGCGATCACATCCGCATCCACCGCGGTGCTGGCGGGTTCCGCCGGCGCTGCGACCGTCGTCGTGCTCGTCGTCGTCGCCTCGCGGACCGGGGTGCCCCAGGCCGTCACGCTCCCGCACTGGTGGGGCGTCTGGCCCACCGGCACCGCCTACCGGGCTGAGTGGAGCTTCCTCGTCGTCGCCGTCGTCGCCGCGCTCTGCGTGGTGTGGGCGCACCTGGCGCGCACGTGGCTGCGGCCCGGTGCCCGGGTGCCGCGGCTGCGGTCGATCCTCCTCGTCGCCGTCGCCTGGGCGACGCCGTTGACGCTCGCCGGCCCCATCGGGAGCCTGGACGTCCAGAGCTACGCGGCCGTGGGGCGCCTGGCCGATATCGGCATGAACCCCTACGCCTTCGGCCCCAACTGGCTGCACGGCCCGTACGAGGCGTTCGCGACGGCCGTCAGCGGCGAGTGGCAGTACTCCCCGAGCCCGTACGGGCCGCTGCAGGTCGCGCTGCTGCGGGAGCTGGCCGCCGCGGCCGGCGCGCACGTCGGCATCGCGGTGCTGCTCATCCGCGCCGCCGCGGTCTCCGGCCTGGCCGCCGCCGTGGTGCTGGCCGTCGAGGCGACCCCCGTGCGCGAGCGGGCGTCCGTGCTGCTGCTCGTCGCGCTCAACCCGCTCGTCCTCGTGCACGTGGTCTCCGGCGCCCACCTGGACGTCCTCGTCGGCGCCATGGCGGTCGCCGTCGTCCTCCTGGTCCGCCGCGGGCTGGGCACCATCGCCATGGTGGTCGCCATGGTGGCGTGCATGCTCAAGCTGCCCGGCGTGTTCCTCGTCGGATACGTGGGGCTCGACGTGCTGCGCCGCACCGACCCCGAGCGGCTGCGGGTGCGCCTCGCGCAGGTGGTCGGCGCCGCCGCGGCGACGGTCGCCGCGACGATGGCCCTGGTGCCCGACGCGTTCGGCTGGGTGGGCGCCCTGTCGGTGCCGGGCGAGATCAAGAGCGGCCTGACGCCGAGCACGTGGCTGTCCTGGGCCATGGAGGCGGTCGCCGGGATCGACCTCCACAGCATGGGCGCCACCACCACCATCGCCCGCACCGTCATGGCCACGGTCGGCGCCCTCGTGGCGGCGCGGCTGCTGTGGTACGCCACCGAGGGCCCCGAGCGCGCCGCGTACGTCGGCGTCGGCTGGGGCCTCGTCGTCGTGGCGTTCTCCGGCCCCACGGCCTACCCCTGGTACCTCACGTGGGGCCTGTTCGCGGCAGCGGTCGGTAGCCGCACGCGCGGACGCATGGCGCTCCTGGCGCTGTCCGTGGCGTACGCGCTGCTCGGTGCCTGGGGCGGCGGCGGGGCGCACAACGTCGGTGTGCTCGTCATGGTCGCCGCGTTCGCCGCCACCGGGATCGTCGTGTGGCGCACCCGACGCGCGCTCGTGGCGGACGAGACGCCCGCCCCGGCCGGCGCTGAGTCGGTCGCCGCCTGATCCCGTGGCGGGCTCGACCCGTCGATGGCTTCACAGCGCACGCTCGTCGGTGTGCCGACCACGACCCGCACCGTCCTGGACCTGGGCCAGGGCGTGGGGACGCTCGAGTTCACGCTGACGCCCCGGGGGCGCAGGCACGCGGGTGGACCTGCGCACCACGACGACGCCGACGCACCCCGACGGGCAGGACGCCGCGGGATGGCAGGCGGCGCGCCGGCCTGCCGCTGGAGACGATCGGCCGCCTGCTCGGCTCGGGCGCGCCCGCGCTCGTCGAGGCGCTGGCCGCGCGGCTGACCGCGCTGGACGACGAGATCGCGGCGCTGCGCGACCAGCAGCGCGTCATCCTCACCGCGCTGGCGAGCGGCGAGGGGGCCGGGCGACGCTGGGCCCCGGACCGCGCCGCCCTCGTCGCGCTCCTCGACCAGGCCGGTCTCGCGGGCTGGCACCTCGCGTGGCACGCCGCGGCGGAACGGGCCGACGGGCGGCTGCACCAGCTGCTCCTCGAGGCGCTGCACCTGACCGACGAGGAGATCGCGGCGCTCCGCGCGCACGCCCGCGACCAGGCCTGACACCGCGCGCCCGGGGCGGGTGGCGAACCCCGGTCGCGGGTGCCACCGTGGACCCATGACGGAAGAGACCCCGGCCACCAGCGCCGACCCCGAGCTCGGGTCCGAGGGCGACGCCGACCAGCTGACACGTGACGACATGCTGCTCGAGCGGGGCGTCGACGACCTGCTCGACGAGGGCTACTCCCCGCCCGAGCACGCGCGGTCCACCCGGTGGGGCGAGACGCCGTGGGAGGAGGAGCACCGCGAGACGATCGACCAGCGGCTCGCGCAGGAGGAGCCGGACGACTGGGACGCGGACGTCGCCCCGGACCGGGAGCAGTACCGTGCCGGCCGCCTCGAGGAGGACGACCACGCCGCCGAGTCCGGCGGCAGCGACACGTTCGCCACGGACGTCGGCGTCGCGGGGGGTGCCGCGACCGCAGAGGAGGCCGCGGTGCACGTGGTCCCCGACCCGGACTACGACGAGCCGCTCTACCGCGCGGACGACGACCGCGGCTGACGGGGCTCAGCCGCAGCAGCCCGCCGCGTCGTCGGCCTCGTCGGCCCGGTCCTCGCCGCGGTGCTCGGTGCCCGCCTCGGTCATCCCGGGCGTCAGGTCGTCGCGGCTGCGGCGCGCCCGCGTGCGCGCCGCGCGCGCCGCCAGCTCGTCGTCCGCCGGGTAGGTGACCTCCTCGAGCGTGAGGCCGTGCGGCTCGACGACCGCAGCCGCCGCGTCGCGCACGCCCGCGGCCAGCAGCCGCGCCGGCCAGTCGGTGCCGCGCCGATGCTCCCCCACCGCCAGGCTCGCGCCGACGAGCGAGCGCACCATCGAGTGGCAGAACGCGTCGGCGCGCACCGTGGCCACCACGAGGCCCTCGTCCGGTCCCACGCTCGGCCGCGCCCAGCCGAACAGCTCGAGCGTGCGGATGGTCGTGGCGTGCGGCCGGGGCTTGCAGAACGCCGCGAAGTCGTGCCGGCCCACCAGCAGGCGCGCCGCCGCGTCCATGGCGGCCACGTCCAGCGGTCGGCGCCGCCACAGCACCTCGCCGCGCCGCAGCGGGTCGCGGCGCGCGTGCTCGTCGCAGACGCGGTAGGCGTAACGGCGGCCGGTCGCCGAGAACCGGGCGTCGAAGCCGTCCGGCGCCAGGGCCGCGGCGCGCACGACGAGGTCCGGCGGCAGCACGCCGCCGAGCCGGTCGACGAGCGCGACGAAGGGGTCTCGGCCGGACCGCCCGCGGGCCGCCGCCAGCGCGGCGGGCGCGAGGTCCACGTGGGCCACCTGGCCCCGCGCGTGCACGCCCGCGTCGGTGCGTCCGGCCACCGTCAGCCGGGGTACCGGCTCGCCGCGCCGCGCGGTCCCCAGGACCGTCGCCAACGCCTCCTCGAGCGTGCCCTGCACGGTGCGCAGCCCGGGCTGCGCCGCCCAGCCGGCGAAACCGCCGCCGTCGTAGGCGAGGTCGAGCCGCACCCGCACCGGCGCCTGCCCGTCCGTGCTCGTCACGCCGACACCGTAGCCGGTGCCGACCGCGCCGCCGGCGCTACCGTGTCGGGGTGCCGGACAGCCACCACGCCCCCTTCACGCTCGCGGTCGACTGCGGCGGCGGCGGGATCAAGGCGTCCGTGCTCGACTCCTCCGGCACCCTGCACGCGCCCGCGACCCGGGCGCCGACGCCCTACCCGCTGCCGCCCGCCCGGCTCGTCGAGACCATCGCCGGCATGGCGGCGGCGCTGCCGGGGTTCGACCGGGTGACGGTGGGCATGCCGGGGATGCTCCGCCACGGGGTCGTCGTCGCCACGCCGCACTACGTGACCCGCTCCGGCCCGCGCTCGACCGTGCTGCCCGAGCTGGTCGCGGCCTGGGCCGACTGCGACGTGCAGGCGCTCGTCGAGGCGCGGCTCGGCGCACCCACGCTGGTGCTCAACGACGCCGAGGTGCACGGCGCCGGCGTCGTCTCCGGCACCGGCGTCGAGCTGGTGCTCACGTTCGGCACCGGCCTGGGCTCCGCACTCTTCGACGGCGGCCGCCTGGCCCCGCACCTCGAGTGGTCGCACGCCCCGGTCCGGTGGGGGCTGACGTACGACGAGTACATCGGCCAGCCCGAGCGGGCGCGGCTCGGCGACGCGATCTGGTCGCGCCGCGTGCGCCGCGTGGTGGAGGGGTTCCGGCCCGTGTTCCGGTGGGACCGCGTCTACCTCGGCGGCGGCAACGCGCGCCGCATCACGCCCGCGGTGCTCGACCGGCTCGGCGACGACGTCGTCGTCGTGCCCAACGAGGCGGGCATCGTCGGCGGTGTGCGCGCCTGGTCGCTGGGCGCCTGAGCGGCGCGGTCCTCGACGGCGGCCAGCGCCTCCAGCACGGCGCGGCTGAAGCGCGTCGGGCGCACGAGGCTCACCAGGTGCGTCGCACCGGGCACCACGACGAGGCGCCCCTCGCGGCACGCCGCCAGGAAGGCGCGCTCCTCGCCCCGGAAGTGGTCGAACCGCCCGTTGACGAGCCACACGGGGGCCTGGACGGACCGCAGGGCGGCCAGCACGTCGACCCCGCGCAGCGCGCGCAGCGCGGGCACCATGACGTCGAGCGCAAAGCCGCCCGCGCCCACGTCGGCGGCCCCCGCGGGCGGCAGCGCCACGCGGACGGCGAGCGCGTTGAGCGCCGCACCGTGGTCAGGCAGGCAGCCGATGGCGTGCGCCGCCACCGCCCAGGCGTCGACGAGCGGCGGGTGCGGCCGCGTGCAGCACGACGCCGCGACCAGGCCCGCCACCTGCGCGGGGAACCGCGCGGCGTGCACGATCGCGACGTACCCACCGAGCGACAGCCCGACGACGAGGGCACGCCCGCCGACCGCGTCGACGGCCGCCCGCACGGCGTCGACCGCACCGTCGAGCGTGAGCTGCTCCTCGCGGCGCCGCCCGTGCCCCGGCAGGTCGATCGCCACGGCCTGGTGCCCCGACGCCTCGACGGCGGCCACCTGGGCGCGCCACATCGACCGGCTGGTCCGCAGACCATGGAGGAAGACGACCGGCAGCCGTCCCGCGGGCGGCGTGCCGGCGCACGCGGCCTCCCCGCTCACCCGCCCCTCCATGCCGACCGATCCTCGCGAGGATCCCGCCGCCACGCCAGGCGGCGAGCGCAGGCGGTGCCCGTGGTGCAGGCCGCCGTGCGCTGCGGGCGCGGGGTGCGGCACGCGCAGGACGCCCGAGCCCGTGACGACCGTCCACGGGACCAGGGACACGGTGGCCGCCCGCGCGGACGGACGGACGCACGAAGGCCCGGACCCTGGCGGGTCCGGGCCTTCGTGACCGTTGGTGTGCCGACTTGGTGTGCCTACGTCGGCCGGCGAGCCGGGTGAGGCCCCGGTCAGGCCTTGTCGGCCTCGTCCTCGGCCGACGCCTCGCTCGCGTCCGCGGCGGACTCGGCGGTGGCCTCGTCCTCGACGGGCACGACGGCCTCCTCGACGGGAGCCTCCTCGACGACCTCGATCGCGGTCGGTGCCGGCGCGGCCTTGGCCGCCGCCCGCGTCGCCTCGCGCACGACGGCCTGCTTCGGCGAGACCGGCTCAAGGACCAGCTCGATGACCGCCATCGGGGCGTTGTCACCCTTGCGCGGGCCGATCTTGGTGATCCGCGTGTAGCCGCCGGCCCGCTCGGCCATGGCCGGCGCGATCTCCGTGAACAGGACGTGCACCACGCCCTTGTCCTTGACGACCGTCATCACGCGGCGGCGGGAGTGCAGGTCGCCGCGCTTGGCGAACGAGACGAGGCGTTCCGCGAGCGGGCGCACGCGCTTGGCCTTGGCCTCGGTCGTCGTGATCCGCTTGTGCTCGAACAGCTGCGTCGCGAGGTTCGCGAGGATCAGCCGCTCGTGCGCCGGTCCGCCACCGAGCCGGGGACCCTTGGTGGGCGTAGGCATGGTCTTCTCACTCCTTGGTTCTGTGATGGTCGACGCGGCCCGGCCTCAACGGTCGGGCCGCGTTCCCCGGTTCAGTACTGCTCGTCGTCCGAGAAGTCGGCCTCGTCGCCGCCGTAGTAGGTCTCGTCAGCCACGAAGTCGAGCGGGCTGTCCTTGAGCGCCAGGCCCAGCTCGGCCAGCTTCTCCTTGACCTCGGTGATCGACTTCGCGCCGAAGTTGCGGATGTCGAGCAGGTCGGCCTCCGAGCGGGCGACCAGCTCGCCCACCGAGTGGATGCCCTCGCGCTTGAGGCAGTTGTACGAGCGGATCGTCAGCTGCAGGTCCTCGATCGGCAGCGCCAGGTCCGCGGCGAGCGCCGCGTCCGTCGGCGACGGGCCGATCTCGATGCCCTCCGCCTCGACGTTGAGCTCACGGGCCAGGCCGAACAGCTCGACGAGCGTCTTGCCGGCCGAGGCCAGCGCGTCCCGCGGGCTGATCGCCGGCTTGGTCTCGACGTCGACGATGAGCTTGTCGAAGTCCGTGCGCTGCTCGACGCGGGTCGCCTCGACCTTGTACGTCACCTTGAGCACGGGCGAGTAGATCGAGTCGACCGGGATGCGCCCGATCTCGGCGTCCACCGACTTGTTCTGGCTGGCCGACACGTAGCCACGCCCACGCTCGACGGTCAGCTCGATCTCGAGCTTGCCCTTGTCGTTGAGGGTGGCCAGGTGCAGGTCCGGGTTGTGCACCTCGACACCCGCCGGCGGCACGATGTCCGCGGCGGTGACCTCGCCCGCGCCCTGCTTGCGCAGGTACATGACCACGGGCTCGTCGTTCTCGGACGAGACGACGAGGTTCTTGATGTTGAGGATGAGCTCGGTGACGTCCTCCTTGACGCCCGGGACCGTCGAGAACTCGTGCAGCACGCCGTCGATGCGGATGCTCGTCACGGCCGCGCCCGGGATGGACGAGAGCAGCGTGCGACGCAACGAGTTGCCGAGCGTGTAGCCGAAGCCAGGCTCGAGCGGCTCGATGGAGAACCGGGAGCGGTACTCCGAGATGACCTCTTCGGTCAGGGTGGGGCGCTGTGCGATGAGCACGGTGGGGTTTCCTCTCCGCGGGCGTCCGCCATATGACGCTCCGCAGTCAACTGCTGCAGGCCGGCCCGGTCTCGGTCCACCGGGCCGGCCTCACGTGCTGGGAACGAC
>JAJYTJ010000237.1 GCA_021793115.1 Actinomycetes bacterium
CGAGCGGCGCGAGATCAAGGACGCCATCGCCTACCTGCGGGCGATCGCCAACCCGGACGACGACGTCAACCTGCGCCGCGTGCTCAACGTGCCCAAGCGGGGGCTGGGGGAGCGGTCCGAGGCGATGGTGGCGGCGTTCGCCGAGCGGGAGCGGATCAGCTTCGGTGCGGCGCTGGAACGGGTCGACGAGGTGCCGGGCCTGGGGACGCGTGCCGTGACCGGGCTCGTGGCGTTCCGTGACCTGCTGGGCGGCCTGCGCGAGCTGGCCGGCGACGTGGGGCCGGCGGAGGTGCTGGGTGCCGTGCTCGACCGCTCCGGCTACCTCGCCGAGCTGCGGGCGTCCGACGACCCGCAGGACGGGTCCCGCGTCGACAACCTCGCCGAGCTGCACGCGGTCGCCACCGAGTTCGAGCAGTCGGACCCCGAGGGCGACCTCGCCGACTTCCTGGAGCGGGTGTCGCTGGTCGCCGACTCCGACCAGATCCCGACGCCCGACGGTGGGGACGAAGGCCCGGTGGGTCCGGACCCGGGCGTGGTCACCCTCATGACGCTGCACACCGCGAAGGGCCTCGAGTTCCCGGTGGTGTTCCTCACGGGCATGGAGGACGGCACGTTCCCGCACGTGCGCTCGCTGTCCGACCCGGAGCAGCTGGAGGAGGAGCGCCGGCTGGCCTACGTCGGGGTGACCAGGGCGCGCGAACGGCTGTACATCTCGCGTGCGGCGATCCGTACGGCGTGGGGCGTGCCGAACGAGCTCCCGCCGAGCCGCTTCCTCGCCGACCTCCCGGAGGAGCTCATCGACTGGCGGCGGCGGGAGTCGTCGACGTCGTCGATCCGGGGGGGCTGGGGCTCCGGCTTCGGCGCCGGGCGCTCGTCGGGGTGGGGCAGCACGACGCGCGACGAGGACCGGCCCGTCCTCCCGAAGACCGGGGCGACGTTCGGCTCGGCCACCCCGCGGGCCGACGTGCCGAGCCTGGCGGTGGGCGACAAGGTGACGCACGACGCGTACGGCCTCGGCACGGTGGTGGCCCTCGAAGGTGCCGGTCAGAACGCGGTGGCCAAGGTCGACTTCGGCTCGGCGGGCACCAAGCGCCTGCTGCTGCGCTTCAGCCCTGTGACGAAGCTGTAGCGCTCACGAGGCGCGCCGCTGCCGGGCCTCCCGCCTCGGCCAGGGCCACGAGCAGGTGCCGGGCGTCGATGGAGCGCGTGCCTTGCTGGCGCGCGACGAGCTGCGCGTCGACGACGGCCGCGCGGGCCTCGTTGCTGAACCTCTCGAACATCTACAGCCTCCTGCCGTACTTCTTGTGGACCGCCTGCTTGGTGACGCCCAACGCGTCGGCGACCTCCTGCCACGACCAGCCGAGGTCCCGGGCGCGCTGCACCTGGAGCGCCTCGTCGGCGAGCGGCCAGGCTCGCCGGTCGCGTACGTTGTGCGGGCGTCGGCCGGCGCCCGGGAGCGCGCTCGGCGATGCACGGAGGAGGGACGATGGGGCACCGCAGGGACCACGAGTGGCTCGAGACGTTCGAGGGCGAGGGCGCGGACCGCTACGCCCAGCACGCGCGCTGGATGAGGGGGCTGCACGAGCGGACCGCCCGGCACATCGCGGACGCCCTGCCCCGTGGGGGGCGCTACGTCGACGTCGGCACCGGTCCCGGAGCCCTGCCGGCGACCATCGCCGAGCTGCGCCCGGACGCCACGGTGACGGCGGTCGACCCGTCCCAGCGGATGGTGGAGCTGGCACAGGGTCGCCTCGCGGCGGCGACCGGCGGCACCGACCGTGGCCGCGTGCTGCTCGCCGACTCCGCCCACCTGCCGCTGCCCGACGCGTCGGCCGACGTCGTGTCGGCGGTGCTGACGATGCACCACTGGCCGGACCTCGCCGCCGGCATCGCCGAGCTGACGCGCGTGCTGGCGCCCACGGGCGCGGTGATCGTCGTCGAGATGCGTGGGCCGGGGCGGCACGTCGCGCGGGCGCTGCGCGGCCCCGGGCTGCTCGTCGTCCGGGAGAACGCCTGGGTGATGGGGCTGCCGGCGCTCGTCCGGCTGAGCGCGCGCCGGCCTGCCTGACGGCTCGTCGCCCGGGGCGGAGGCCACGCACCAGCACCTGCCGGGTCAGGCGGGCGGCGACGCCGTGGTGAGGCCGGCCGACGAGGGCACGTCGGTGGCCGGCGCCACCGGGATCACGTCGCCGTCGCGGGGTGTGCCGGCCACGGCGACCATCGCGGGCGGGGTGGGGTCCGCGACGGCGGGTCGCGCCGGCCGCGCGACGCCCAGCGCGAGGCCGGCGAGCGCCCAGGTGCCCAGCACCAGCCAGGGCCGGGTCGCGTCGGCCGACGGGAAGTACGACAGGTCCCGCAGCAGGCTGCCCCCGGCGCCCGGCGGCAGCCACTGACCCACGGCGCCCCAGGGGGCGGGCAGGAACTGCTCCGGGACCGTGACGCCGGACAGCGGGTTGCCGAGCAGGAGCATGAGCACCGAGCCCACCGGGACCCCCGGCCACCCCAGCCAGGCGGCGAGTCCCGCGACCGGCCCCGCGATGGCGGCCAGCATGAGGGCCACCGCGGCGGCCTGAGCCCACCAGGACCCTTGCAGGGTGCCGAACCACGAGCGCATCACGGCGGCGAGGGCGAGACCGGCGGCGACGGCGTAGACGAGGATCGCGGTGCTGCGCCGCCACGGTCCGGCGACGGTCAGCCACAGGCCGACGCCGCCGAGGATGCCGCCGATGACCAGCGGGTACATGCCGACCGTGAACCCGATGCCCCGCGCGTCGTCGGGGGACAGCGGGACGACGTCGGTGACGGTGACGGTCACGTGGCCCGCCGCACGTCCGGTCGCGGTGGCGGCCGCGTCGGCCTGTGCCTGGAGGGCCTGCTGGGCCTGACCCGCGAGCGCGGTCATCGCCTGGCTCAGCTGGGTGCCGGCGGCCGAGGCGGCCAGCACCTCGGGCTGCCGCCCCACCACCAGGGCGCCCACGACGTCGCGGGACTCGATGGCCGCCACGGCGGCGGCCCGGTCGGGCACGGGCGTCACGTCGAACGCCCCGCCCGCGGGGAGCGTCCCCGCGAGCGCGGCGACCACCGCGGGAGGGCCGGCGACGGCGACGCGGATGCCGCGCGGCTGCGAGGTCGCGGCCGGCCAGAGGAAGGCGAGGACGAGGAGCGTGAGGACGCCGACGAGCCCGACCGCGGTGGCGACGAGGCGCACCGTGCCGGGTGGACGAAGGGCGGGCGCCGAGAGCCGGGACATGGGAGCCTCCGAGGCGACGATTCAGAAAACGAATGTTCGTTCTCTATGGCTCCAGCGTGCTCGCACTCCCTATGCTTGTCAACCGACGCGGGGAAGGAGCACGGGGTGCCCAAGGTGAGCGACGCGCACCGCGAGGCGCGGCGCGAGGAGATCCTGGCGGCCGCCCAGCGGGTGCTGTCCGAGCGGGGCTACCGGCGCACGTCGATGGCGGACGTCATCGCCGAGGCGGGACTGTCCGCGGGCGCCATCTACGGCCACTTCGCAGGCAAGCAGGAGCTGTTCCTCGCCGTCGCGCGGTCCGTGCTGGCGCGGCGCCGCGACGAGCTGGAGGCGGCGATCCGCCAGGGGCCGCCGCCCAGCCCGGGCGACGCGCTCGGGCTGCTGCTGCGTGGCCTGCTGGCCAGCGGCGTCGACGCTCGCGTGCTGGTCCAGGTGTGGGGCGAGGCGACCACCGATCCGGACGTCAGGGCGATGGTCAACGACCAGGTGCCCGTGATCCGCGGCGCCTTCGAGGACGCCGTCCGGGCGTGGTGCGCCGCGCACCCCGACCGGCTGCCGCAGGGCCCGGACGCCGCCGTGGCGCGGCTGGTGCCGCTGATGCTGGCGCTCACGCAGGGGTTCCTCATCCAGCGCACCGTGTTCGACGACTTCGACGACGACGCCTTCCTCGCCGCAGTGCGCGAGGTGCTCCCGCACTGAACCGTCCGGGACGGGCCAGGGGTGGCGGGCTCGACGGGCGCCGGCGACCGCTCAGCTGACGGGCGGCGTCATCGTGGTCAGCCCGACCAGCGTGCCCAGGGGGTCGCGGAAGTCGGCCCACCACCCGCGGTCCGGGGCGATGGCGGTCCGTGAGGTCGACGCCATGCCACCGTTGGCCATGACGCGCTCGAGCGTGCCCTCCATGTCCGCCACGGTGACGTAGACGCGCACGCCGTCGGGCAGCGGGTCCGCCCACTGGTAGAACCCGCCGACCTGCCGGCCCCGCGACATCGCGACGCGGTAGCCGTCGGCGAACGGGACGAACTCCCAGCCGAAGACGGCCGAGTAGAAGCGCTCGCTGGCGTCCAGGTCGCTGGTGCCGATCTCCACCCAGCCGTACTGGTCGAGCACGTCAGGCTGCTGCTGTTCCTCGGACATCGGGACTCCTCTCGTCGTCGCCCCCTGCTCGGGCCGTCGCGCCGCACGGCCGCGCCGCCGGGCGCGTCCACTGTCGCGCCGCGTGCGCCGGGGCGCATCCCGGCCGATGTCTCGACATCGAGAAACCCGGCTACGATCGAGCCGGCGCCGACGCCCGACGGGGTGGGTGCCGAAGGCTGACGACGGGCCGACGAGAGGACCGAGGGTGGACCTGTTCGAGTACCAGGCACGTGACCTGTTCGCCGCGCACGGAGTGCCGGTGCTGGACGGCATCGTCG
>JAJYTJ010000238.1 GCA_021793115.1 Actinomycetes bacterium
CGGCCCGGCGCGGACGCCGGTCGCCGCGCGGCTCGCGGTCCTCGTGCGCGGTGAGCTTGGCGTCCAGCGCGGCCTCGAGGCCGGCCAGCACGTCGCGGCCCCCGGCGGGCTCCGCCGCCGCGGCGCGCGGCGCGCGCGCGCTCCGGGCCCGACGCGCCACGGGGGCGGCGGTCTCCTCGCCCCGGGTCGCGCGCTCGTCGGCGGCGGGGCGCTCGATGGCCGCCGGGCGCTCGTCGCGGGCCGGAGCCTCGTCGACCGCCGCCGGCGCCGCGGCCCGCGTGGACGCACCGTTGCGGCGCGCGCGGCCCTCGGCCTGCTCCGGTCGGTCGCCGCGCGGCTCCGCCCCGCTCTGCTCCCCCCCCGTGGCGGGCGCGCCGCCCCCGAGCGTCGCGAGCAGGTCCGCCTTGCGCATCTTCGAGGCGCCCTTGACGCCGCGCTCGGCGGCGAGCGCCTGCAGCTCGGGCAACCGCAGCGCGGTCAGCGAGCCGGTGCGGGCGGTGTCGATGGTGTCTGTCACGAAGGATCCTTCCCCTCGTCGGGCCGCCCGTGGTGACCGGGTAGGCCGGGGCCAGGCCGAGATCAGACCTGACGTGTGTGGAGGCCGCGAGGCCGTGCACCAGTGCGTGACGGAAGCGGCCGTTCCCGTTCGTCGACTCGCTCTGAACGCGGGTCACATCGACCAGCGCGGACTACGAGGAGGTTCGGGGAACCAGCCCATTCTAACACCCGGGCCAGGCCGTCCCGCGGGGTGATCGTGCGCCGTCAGCGCCCGGCGGAGCCCCGCTCCACGACCGCGCCGTCGCCGTCCACCGGCAGCGGCAGCACGCGCCAGCCGGCCATGACGCCGCCGAACGCCGCCGCGATCGCGGCGTCCGCGTCCGTGGCAGGCAGGCCCTCGGGGTCCGAGGTGCGACGGGCCAGTGCGAGCACGGTCGGCCCGGCCCCGGAGACGACAGCGGCGACGCCGCGCGCGCGCAGCGCGCCCACGAGCGCGAGCGACTCGGGCATCACGGCCCGCCGGTACTCCTGGTGCAGCCGGTCCTCGGTGGCGGGGAAGAGCAGGTCCGGCCGCCGGCCGAGGGCCTCGACGAGCAGCGCCGCGCGGCCCGCCTCGAACGCGGCGTCGGCGTGCGGCACCTGCGCCGGCAGCACTCCACGGGCGCGGCGCGTCGACAGCTGGTGCGGCGGCACGATCGCCACCGGCAGCACGTCCGGGTGCACCGGCAGCCGCGCCGCGCGGACGGCGTCGTCGGTCCACGCCACCGTCACGCCCCCGAGCAGCGCGGGCGCCGCGTTGTCGGGGTGGCCCTCCATCGTCGTGGCCAGCGCCAGCAGCGCGGCGTCGTCGAGCGCCTCGGGCTCGGCGACCAGGCCGCGCGCCACCAGCAGCCCGGCCACCACCGCGGCCGCCGACGAGCCCAGCCCACGGCCGTGCGGGATCGCGTTGGTGCACGTCAGGTGCAGCCCCACCTGCGAGGCGCCGGCATGGTCCAGGCCCTCGCGGATGGCGCGCACGACGAGGTGGTCCTCGCCCTCCGGCACCCGGCCGGCCCCCTCACCGACCACGTCCACCACCGCGCCGGCGGTCGAGACCGCCCGCACGTCGACGACGTCGTGCAGCGCGAGCGCGACGCCGAGCGCGTCGAACCCCGGGCCCAGGTTCGCGCTGGTCGCGGGGACGCGCACCCGCACGTGGTCGGCCGCCAGACGCATGGGCGTCGCCCGCCTAGTCGAGGCCGAGCGCGGCGGCGATCGCCACCACGTCGGGACTCACCCGGACGGGCGTCACGTCGGAGCCGTCGGGCGTGCGGAGCGCCCACGACGGGTCCTTCAGCCCATGGCCCGTCACCGTGACGACGATCCGAGCGCCGGCGGGCACGCGGCCCTCGTCGTGCAGCCGCAGCAGCCCGGCGACACCCGCGGCGGACGCCGGCTCGACGAAGACGCCCTCCCCCGCGGACAGCAGCCGGTGCGCGGCGAGGATCTCCTCGTCCGTCACGGACTCGATGAGGCCACCGGAGCCGTCGCGCGCCGCCACGGCCTTGTGCCACGACGCGGGGTTGCCGATGCGGATCGCCGTGGCGATGGTCTCCGGCTCGGTCACCGGGTGGCCCAGCACGATCGGCGCGGCACCGGCCGCCTGGAAGCCCCACATGGCGGGCGTGCGCGTGGCGACCGGCGGCAGCGCCTCGCCCTCGTCGTGCCCCGCGTACTCGCGGTAGCCCATCCAGTACGCGGTGATGTTGCCGGCGTTGCCCACGGGCAGCACGTGGACGTCCGGCGCGTCGCCGAGCGCGTCCACCACCTCGAACGCCGCCGTCTTCTGGCCCTGGATCCGGTCCGGGTTCACCGAGTTCACCAGCTCCACCGGGTACGCCTCGGCGAGCTTGCGCGCCGCCACCAGGCAGTCGTCGAAGTTGCCGTCCACCTGGAGCAGGCGGGCGCCGTGCGCCACCGCCTGGCTGAGCTTGCCCATCGCGATCTTGCCGTCCGGCACCAGCACCGCGCACACCATGCCCGCGCGGGCCGCGTACGCCGCCGCGCTCGCGGACGTGTTGCCGGTGGACGCGCACACCACCGCGCGGGCGCCCTTGTCCGCGGCCGCGGAGATCGCGGTGGTCATGCCGCGGTCCTTGAACGAACCGGTCGGGTTGGTGCCCTCGACCTTGAGCCAGACGTCGGCGCCGACGCGCGCAGCCAGCCGCGGCGCCGGCACCAGGGGCGTGCCGCCCTCCAGCAGCGTCACGGGGACCCGGCGCACGTGCTCGGGCAGGCGGTCGGCGTACTCGGCGATGACGCCGCGCCACTGGTGGGCCATCAGGCTCCCTCGACTCGCAGGACGGACACGACGCGACGCACCGACGGCAGGGCGGCGACCGCCTCCGCCGTGGCCCGCAGCGCGCGCTCGGACGTGGTGTGCGTGGTGATGACGAGGTGCGCGACGGCCGCGTCGCCGGGCGACTGGCGCACCGCCTCGATGGACACGCCGTGCTCGGCGTGGGCGGCCGCCACCTGGGCGAGCACGCCGGGACGGTCGGCGACGTCCAGCCGCAGCTGGAACCGGGCCCGGGTCGCGTCGGCCGGCAGCACGGGCAGGTCCGCGTACGACGACTCCACCGGCCCGCGGCCCCCGACGACGCGGTGCCGGGCGACGGAGACCACGTCCCCCAGGACGGCGGACGCGGTGGGCGCGCCGCCGGCACCCCGGCCCAGGAACATGAGCTCGCCGGCCGACGCGGTCTCGACGAACACGGCGTTGTACGAGCCGCTGACCTTCGCCAGGGGGTGGTTCTCGGGCACGAGCGCGGGGTGCACGCCGACGAGCACACCGTCGACGCCCGTGTCCTCGTCGTGCGCCCGCTCCGCGACGGCCAGCAGCTTCAGCACGTGTCCGGTGCGCTGGGCCCACATGACGTCGGTCCTGGTCAGCGACGTGATGCCGGTGCGGCCGACGGCCTCGAGCGGAACGCGCGTGTGGAACGCGAGCGACGCGAGGATGGCGGCCTTGGCGGCCGCGTCGTAGCCCTCGACGTCGGCGCTCGGGTCGGCCTCGGCGTAGCCGAGCGCCTGCGCCTCCTTGACGGCCTGCTCGAGGTCCACGCCCTCGGTAGCCATCTTGTCCAGCACGTAGTTGGTCGTCCCGTTGACGATGCCGAGCACGCGGCGCACCTCGTCGCCCGCGAGCGACTCGCGTACCGCGCGCACCACGGGGATCCCCCCGGCGACGGCCGCCTCGAAGTAGAGGTCGACCCCGGCCGCGTCCGCCGCGGCGTAGAGGGTGGGGCCGTCCTCGGCGAGGAGCGCCTTGTTCGCGGTGACCACGGACGCGCCGTGGCGCACGGCCCGCAGGATGAGCTCGCGCGCCGGCTCGATGCCGCCCATGACCTCGACGACGACGTCGGCCTTGTCCACCAGCCCGCGGGCGTCCTCGGTGAGCAGGGCGGGGTCGACCACCGGGTCGCGTTCGGCGTGCCGGTTGCGCACCGCCACCCCGACGAGCTCCAGCCTCGCGCCGACGCGGGCCGCGAGGTCGTCGGCCTGCGTCGTCAGGAGCCGCACCACCTCGGTGCCGACGGTGCCGGCGCCCAGCACGGCCACCCGCAACCGCTCCACCACGTTCGCCTCCCTCGCTCGCGTGCCCCCAGCCTAGGGGTGGCCCACCAGTCGAGATCGGACGATCCAGCACGTGGCACGACCCCGCCGCGGCCCCGGCCCCGGCCCCGGCCCCGCGCGACGACACGCGGTGTCGCGCGACGACACGCGGCGTCGCCCCCCTCCGTCCCCGGCAGCCGCGCGCCATGACCCTCCCGCTCGCGCGGCGCTGCCCGATGGCGCCCTCACGCGCGGATGCGGCTCCAACACCGCGCGCTATGGCGCCGTGGCCACTCCCTCGACGGCGACGGCGCCGCGACGAGCAGTCAGCCGCCGGCGCGGCACGCGACGGCGCTGGTCCGACACGCGACGGCGCCGGCGCGGCACGCGATGGCGCTGGCCCGACACCCGACGACGCCCTCACGACGGCCCGGCCGACGAGGGCGCCACCACGAGCGGATCCCGCCACCATTCCGAGCGCCAGGACGCCGTCGCCGGCGCGACACGCGACGGCGCTGGTCCGACACGCGACGGCGCCGGCGCGACACGCGAGATCG
>JAJYTJ010000239.1 GCA_021793115.1 Actinomycetes bacterium
GGTCGGCGTCGCGGCGCTGATCTTCTCGCTGCGCTGGCTGCCCCGGCTCGAGACCCACTCCCGGACGTTCGACGTGCTGGGCATGGTGCTGTCGATCCTCGGGATGTTCCTGCTCGTGTTCGGCATCCAGGAGGGCTCCACCTACGACTGGGGCACCATCCGCGGCCCCGTGACGGTCTGGGGCCTCATCGTCGTCGGGCTCGTCGTGCTCGTCGGCTTCGGCTGGCTCCAGCTGCGCCGCGGCGACGACGCGCTGCTGCCGATGCGGCTGTTCCGCAACCGGACGTTCCTCCTGGCCAACGCGGCCGGCGGGGCGCTCGGCTTCGCCATGGTGGGCATCTTCTTCCCGCTGACGATCTTCCTGCAGTCGATCCTCGGGCTCTCGCCCATCCGCGCCGCGCTCATCAGCCTGCCCGGGTCGCTCATCTCGGGGCTCGTGGCACCGGTGGCCGGGCGCATGTCGGACAAGGTGCCGCCCAAGTGGATCGTCGCCTTCGGCTTCCTCACGTTCACCGTGTCGGTGTTCTGGCTGGCCGCGTGGGTCAACGCTGAGGCGTCGCCGTGGCGGCTCCTGGCACC
Organism: Actinomycetes bacterium; assembly: GCA_021793115.1. The sequence continues at coordinate 580 of JAJYTJ010000239.1, forward strand.
GATGTCCGTGTTCGGGCTCGGGACCGGGACGGTGTTCTCGCCGCTGGGCAACCTCGCGGCGTCCGCACTCGACCACCGCACGGCCGGCGCGGGCGCCGGGGTGTTCAACACCAACCGGCAGGTCGGGTCCGTGATCGGCTCGGCCGCGATGGTCGCGCTGCTCACCTCACGCCTGAGCCACACCATCCTGGCCTCTGCGCAGACCGCCGCGGCGCAGCTGCCGGAGCAGTTCCGGCAGCAGTTCCTTGCCGGCTTCTCGCACCTCTCGGCGGCCGACTTCTCGGGCGCCGGCGCCAACGACCCGAGCTCGTTCCCGCTGCCGCCGGGCATCCCGCCCGCCGTCGCCACCCAGGTGCGGCAGCTGGCCCTGGGCGCGGTCCACGACGGGTTCGCCACCGCCGTCTCGCAGTCGGTGATGCTCGCTGCGGTCGTGTTCTTCGTCGGGCTCCTGGCGACGCTCGCGATGAGGTCGGTGCGGCTGCACCACGAAGCGCCCGCGCGCGTGCCGGACGAGGGTGGTGCCCTGGCGCAGCCCGCGGCGGCCGGGCTCGAGGGCTGAGCCTCGGCTCCGGCCCGGCTGGAGGACTGAGCCTCGGCTCCGGCCGGGCCGGAGGGCTGAGCCTCGGCTCCGACCAGCCGCCGGCCGGAGCCGTCAGGCCCGCGGCGGGCGGGTCATCGACAGCACGTCGAGCGCGGCGTCGAGCTGCTCCTCGGTGACCTCGCCGCGCTCGACGAAGCCGAGGTCGACCACCGCCTGGCGCACGGTGATGCCGTGCTTCACGGCGTGCTTGGCGACCTTCGCGGCCGCCTCGTAGCCGATGACGCGGTTGAGCGGCGTGACGATCGACGGCGACGACTCGGCGAGCGCCCGCGCACGCTCGACGTTGGCGGTGATGCCCGCGACGGTCTTGTCCGCGAGCAGGCGGCAGGCGTTCGCCAGGAGCCGTACCGACTCGAGCACCGCCTGCGCGATGACCGGGATCTGCACGTTGAGCTCGAAGGCGCCGGAGGCGCCGGCCCAGGCGACCGTCGCGTCGTTGCCCACCACGCGCGCCGCCACCATGAGCGTGGCCTCCGGGATCACCGGGTTGACCTTGCCCGGCATGATCGAGGACCCGGGCTGCAGGTCGGGGATGGCGATCTCGCCCAGTCCCGTGTTCGGGCCCGAGCCCATCCAGCGCAGGTCGTTGCAGACCTTCGTCAGGCTCACCGCGACCGTGCGCAGCGCCCCGGACAGCTCGACCAGCCCGTCGCGCGCGCCCTGGGCCTCGAAGTGGTTGCGAGCCTCGGTCAAGGGCAGTCCGGTGTCCTCGCGCAGCAGCGCGATGACCCGCTGCGGGAAGCCCGCCGGCGTGTTGATGCCGGTGCCCACCGCGGTGCCCCCCAGCGGCACCTCGGCCACGCGCGGCAGCACGGCCTCCAGCCGCTCGATCCCGTAGCGGATCGCCGCGGCGTAGCCGCCGAGCTCCTGGCCCAGCGTCACCGGGGTGGCGTCCATGAGGTGGGTGCGGCCCGACTTCACCACGCCCGCGAACTCCGCGGCCTTCGCCTCGAGAGCCTGGGCAAGGTGCGTCAGCGCCGGCACCAGGTCGTGCAGCACCGCGCCCGTGGCGGCGACGTGCACCGACGTGGGGAACACGTCGTTGCTCGACTGCGAGGCGTTGACGTGGTCGTTCGGATGGACGTCGCGCCCGAGCGCGCGCGTGGCCAGCGTGGCGATGACCTCGTTGGCGTTCATGTTCGAGCTGGTGCCCGAGCCGGTCTGGTAGACGTCGATGGGGAAGTCCTCGTCGTACCGGCCGGCGGCGACCTCGCCGGCCGCCGCGACGATCGCCGCCGCGACGTCCTCGGCGAGCACTCCGAGCTCGGCGTTTGCCCGCGCGGCCGCGCTCTTGATGCGGGCGAGCGCGGCGATGTGGGCGCGCTCGAGCCGGGTGCCCGAGATGGGGAAGTTCTCGACGGCGCGCTGCGTCTGCGCGCGGTAGAGGGCCGACGCGGGGACCCGCACCTCGCCCATCGTGTCGTGCTCGATGCGGAAGTCGCCGCTGACGTCGCTCATGACCTCATCCTGCCTCAGCGGCCTACGTGCCCCGGGCGGTCGCTCGCCTCGGAGCTCGGCGACGGCAGGCGGACCGAGGTGCATCCGCTGGGCGGGTTGCCGATCAGCCGGCGGCCGGGACGTCTCCGATGACCTCCGCGACGCTCACGGTGCCCTCGGCCAGCGTGTAGCCGACCGCGACGACGGCGCACGTGCCGTCGGCGACCCGGCGCGCCAGCGCGGCCGAGTAGTCCGTGAGCATGTGCGCGGTCGCGCGCAGGTGCTCGTGCGCCAGGTCCTCCACGTCGAGCGACTCGATGGGCCGGCCCGACGCCGTCAGCGCGACGATGCTCGGGATCACGCGGTCCACCACGGTGCGCACGAAGCCGTGCGTCGTCTGGCCGTCGACGAGCGCCCGGGTCGCGGCTGTGACGGCGCCGCACTGGTCGTGGCCGAGGACCACGACGAGGGGCGCGCCGAGCACCTCCACGCCGTACTCGATGGAGCCGAGCACGGTCGTGTCGATGACGTGCCCCGCGGTCCGGACGACGAACGTGTCGCCCAGCCCCTGGTCGAAGATGATCTCCGCCGCGACCCGGCTGTCGGAGCAGCCGAAGACGACGGCGAAGGGGGCCTGTCCGGTGCTGAGCCCCGCGCGGTGCTCGACGCCCTGGGATGGATGCATCATCTGGCCGGCGACGAAGCGCGCGTTGCCGGCGACGAGCGCGGCCCAAGCCTCGGCGGGAGTGGTGGGACGAGTCATGCCCTAACCATGCCCTGGGTCACGGCCCCGCGCCCGCGCACGCCCGGGGCAGGGCAGCGCGTCCACGTCGGGCTGTCAGCGCTCGCCGAGCTCCGCGCGGTCCGGCGGGTTCGCCCCCGCACGCGAGACGGTGATCGCGGCTATGCGGATGCACCGCTCGAGGACCCGCCGGATCGCCGGCTCGTCGATGGCCCGGAGCGCGGCGCGGCGCTCCGCGCCGAGCAGCCCCTCGGTCCACAACCCGTCGATGAGCCCGGACATGAACGAGTCCCCGGCGCCGACGGTGTCGGCCACGACGACCGGGACCGCCGGCACCCGCAGCCGAGCGCCCCCCGCGGTCGCGGCGAACGCGCCGAGCTCGCCCTTCGTCACGACGACCACGGCGGGGCCGGAGCGCGCCCACTCCGCCGCGACCTCGTCCGGCTCCCGGCCGGGGCACAGCCACAGGAGGTCGTCCTCGCTGGCCTTGACGACGTCGGCGACGTGCACGAACTGCTCGACCACGGCCAGCGCCTGCTCGGGCGCCCCCATGAGCGCGGGGCGGGCGTTCGGGTCGTACGTCACGGTCGACGCCGCGCGACGCGCCGTGACCTCGCGCAGCACCGCCGGGCCGCCGGGCGTCAGCGTCGTGGCGATCGACCCGGTGTGCACGACGAGCGGCACCGCGCCGTCCCCGTCCCAGGCGGTCGGCACGTCCCACGTGAGGTCGAACTCGTAGGTGGCTTGGCCGGCCGCGTCGAGCCGGGCCCGCGCCACCGGTGTGCTGGCGGGCGCCCGGTCACCCGTGACGACGTGCACGCCGGCGGCCTCGAGGTGCGATGTCACGCGCACGCCGTACGCGTCGGGCGCGAGCCAGGTCAGCAGGTCCACCGGCCGGCCCAGGCGGGCCAGGCCCAGGGCGACGTTCGCCGGGCTGCCGCCGGGGTGCTCCTCGCGCCGCCCGTCGGCGTGCTCGACGACGTCGACGAGCGCCTCCCCGATCACCAGTGCCCGCGGGCCGGTCATGCCTCCACCTCGTCGTCGTCGGCGCCGGTCGTCGGCGCACCCGTCCGGGCGCGCCCGGAAACCTGGTCGTCAGGGGTGCCGTGGTCGTCGTCCTGGCCGGGCTCCGCCGGGGCGGCGGCGACCAGCCGTGCGCGCGCGCCGTCCAGCCACTGCTGGCAGCGCGCGGCGAGGGCCTCGCCGCGCTCCCAGAGCGCGAGCGACTCCTCGAGCGTGCCGGCGCCAGCCTCGAGCCGTGCCACCACCGCGACGAGCTCGTC
>JAJYTJ010000043.1:0-19515 GCA_021793115.1 Actinomycetes bacterium
TCCGGCCTGCCGTGTTCGACACCAACTGCCGTGCTCGGCGCGGGGCGGGGGGTGGAAGAGAAGGGAGGGGTGAGGGGGGCGCGGCGAGGAGGGGGCAGCGTGCGGAGAGGGAGCGTGCCCTGCGGGGGACGCGCGGGAACGTGCGGGGGGTGTCGCTCGGTGACGGGCGGCCGGCGGTGCAAGCGGGGGGCGGCCGACGACACAGACAGGGCAGTCCTCCAGCCCCACGGACGGAGATTGCCATGACCCCCGACGACGCCTTCGAGCGGCTGCGTGCGGCCGACCCGGCGGCCGGCACCGAGCCCGACCTCGCCCGCATCGCCGCGGCGGTCTTCGGCGCGACCGGCGTGCCGGTGACGGGCGAGCACCGAGACGGAGTGCAGGAGGGCGGTACGCCCGCGGCCGGGGCGCCCGAGGGTGGTGGACCCGCGACCGGAGCGCCCGAGGGTGGGGTGGCCGCGACGGGCGTGGTTGAGGGTGGCGCGCCCGCGACGGGCGAGCACGGGGCCGGGGCGCCCGGGGCCGGGGGCCCGGGCAGGCCACACGACGAGCTGGCGGCCCGCCGGCGTGCCCGGTCCGGGTGGCTACGGATGGCTGCCGCCGTCGCGGCGGTGGCCGTCGTCGGCACCGGGGGGTACGTCGCCTCGGGCCGCATCGCCGGCGGCGTCCCGTCGAGCGGGGTGGGTGTCGCCGCCCTGCCCGCGATCTCGCTGGAGGGAGGCACCGGTGACCGTGCCGCCACCAACGGGCCGGCGGCCGGTGCATCCGGCAGCGCCCAGTCGTCGAGCGCGGCGGCCGACCTGCCGATGCCCGGCGGCTTCGCGCCCTACGGCACGCGGACGGTCTTCGCGGGGCGCGGCCTGTCGGCCGCCGCCGGGAGCGCGACGGCGTGGGCGTTCGACGCCTCGTCCGTGGCCAGCGCCGCGACCGCCGCGCACCTCGCCACGATCCTCGGCGTCAGCGGCGCGCCCCGCGTGGAGTGGGGCGCCTGGGCGGTCGGGCCGAGCGACGGCTCGGGGCCCACGCTGCGCCTCGAGGGCTCCGGGGCCCTCTCCTACTACGACCCTGCGCGCGAGCCGTGGCGGTGCGGCACGTCGTCGGGTGCCGGCGGCGCGACCAACGGCGCGACGACCAGCGGGCCGAACGGCGGGACGGCGAGCGTGGCGACCAGCGGGCCGACGAGCGTGGCAGGCGGCGGGGCCGCGGTGCCGCCCTCCGGGCCCGACGCCGCCCCGGTCCCGGAGCAGACGACGCCGGCCCGGCCGGCGGACCCGTCGGTGTGCGCGACCGGCACCACGCCCACCGGCGACGCCGCGATCGCCCGGGCCCGCGACGTGCTGACGTCCCTGGGGATCGACACGACCGGGACCCAGGTGCAGGTCGACGACAGCAAAGGTAAGGGTGCCGGCGCCGCGGGTGCGGCCTTCGTGAACGTCGCGTTCCGGCAGGTGCTCGACGGCCGCCTGACCGGCGTGAGCTGGAACGTCACGCTCGTCGGCGACGGCGTGCAGTCGCTCAACGGGACGCTCGCCCGGCTCGTCTCCCTCGGCTCGTACCCGGTGATCAGCCCGGCCGCCGCGGCGGAACGCCTGAACGATCCGCGGTTCGGCGCGGCCGGCGGTGTCGCCTACGCGATGGGTGCCGCCGGCGTCGCCTCCTCCGGCGTCGCGTCCTCCGGCCCGGCCGGCCTGCCGACGCCGGCCGCCGTGGCGACAGCCAACCCCAGCCAGCCGCCGACGGTCCCGCCGGCGCCGCGGCCGGGGGCCGCGATCGCGTGGCCGGTGCGGCACGTGACGCTCGTCTCGGCGCAGCTGGGCGTGGCCCTCACGTCGCAGGCGGACGGGGCGCAGGTCCTGGTGCCGGCCTACGTGCTGACCGACACCACCGGCGCCACCTGGTCGGTGGTCGCGGTGGCCGACGACCACCTGGACTTCGCCTCGCGCTGACGCACGCGCCCGGGCGCGGGGCCCGCACCCTCGCCGGCGGCGCCTCGCGCTGACGCTCGCGCCCGGGCGGCGAGCCCGCAGCGTCGTCGGCCGCGCCGGCGCCAGACGGAGGGAGACGGGTGGTGGCCGGTCGACGTCGGAGGGTCGTCGGCCGGCCGCCACCGTGACGGGCGGGCGCCGGGATGCGACGCTGGACGTCCGGACCCGCGCCAGCGGGCGGCCCGGACGAGGGGAGGCCGCCGTGACGCTCATGGTGCTGGACACGTCGTACCTCTACTTTCGCGCGTTCTTCGGCGTGCCCGACTCCGTGCGAGCCCCCGACGGCACGCCGGTCAACGCGGTGCACGGCCTGCTGGACACCATCGCCCGGCTCGTCGCCGAGCATCGCCCGGACCGGCTGGTCGCCGCGTGGGACGACGACTGGCGCCCGGCCTTCCGCGTCGCGGCGATCCCCTCGTACAAGGCGCACCGCGTGGCGCGCGAGCTCCCCGGTGGCGGCTGGGTCGAGCAGGTGCCGGAGGCGCTCGCGGCGCAGGTGCCGCTCGTCGCGGAGGTGCTGGCGGCCGTCGGCGTCCCGCGGCTCGGCGCGCTGGGCTTCGAGGCCGACGACGTCATGGGCACGCTCGTGGCGCGCGCGGCGGCGACGGCCGAGCCGGTCGACGTGGTGTCCGGCGACCGCGACCTCTTCCAGCTGGTCGACGACGACGCACGCGTCCGCGTGCTCGTGCCGGGCAAGGACGGCGCCGTCGCCGTGGACCAGGCCGAGCTGGCGCGCCGGTACGGCGTGGCCACGGGCGCCCAGTACGCCGACCTGGCCGTGCTGCGGGGCGACCCGAGCGACGGGCTGCCGGGCGTGGCGGGCATCGGCGAGAAGACCGCGGCGGCGCTCGTCGTGCGCTACGGCAGCCTCGAGGCCGTGCTGGCGGCGCGCGACCGCGCCGACCCCGGCCTGACGCCGGCCCAGCTGCGGCACCTCACCGAGGCCGCGGCCTACCTCGACGTGGCGCCCGGCGTGGTCCGCGTGGCGCGGGACGCGCCCGTACCCGTGGTGGACGACCGGCTCCCGACGGCGCCCGCGGACCCGGACGCGCTCGCCGCGTTCGTCGGGCGCTGGGGCACCGGCGGCGCGGTGACGCGCCTGGTCGCCGCGCTCAGCCGCTGAGGCGGCTCAGCCGCGCGTCCACACGTTCGGGCCGACGGGCCGCCAGCCCTCAGCCGGTGCGGGCGCCGGAGCGCCGTCGGCGACGAGCCGCACCTGGCCGCCGTTGCCGTTGCCGCCGATGGTGACGTCCGCGGCCACCCGGTTGCGCACGCACACCTCGCTCGGCACGTCGCCGTCGGGCACGCGGAGCAGGCACAGCTCGCCCGAGGCGGACAGGGCGGCGTAGTGGTTGCCGTCCTGCGTGCGGACCAGCAGCCGCGTGGAGCCGGGCTGCACCACCAGGCGCGAGGCGTCGTTCGGGTCGAGCACGTCGGTCGGCCGCTGCGGCACCGAGAAGGCCGCGAGGGTGGCGGGGGGCTGCGCCGGTCCTGGCGCGAGCGCGTAGCCGACGAGGACCGCGGCCGCCACGACGACGGCGGCGACGGACGCGAAGAGCCAGCCCGTGCGGTGACGGCGCGGGGCGCGTGGCGCCTGGGACGCCGCCCCGAAGAAGACCTCGGGTGTCAGGTCGAGCCATTCGGCAGCCATGTCTGCTCCATCGGCCGACCGCCCCCCCGGTGCTGAGGGGCGGAATGGGCGAAACGTCAGGGTGTGACGAGGGGTACGAACAGGTACTCCCCGTGTGTCGAGACCTGCACCACCCGGTCGCGGCGCACGACGAGCGTCATGCGCCGTCCCACCGGGAGCACCATGCGGCCGTCGTCGGCCAGCTGCGCCACGAGCGCGGCGGGCAACCGGCGCGGCGACGCCGAGACGAGGATGCGCGGCCAGCCGCCGGGCACCGGCCGACCGAGCACGTGCGGGTCGGCGACCTCGATCCGCGCCCACGGCACGTCGCACGCCGCGAGGTTGGCGGCGCCGAACGCGGCCAGGTCCGGGTCCAGCTCGAGTCCCAGCACACGGCCCGCGGGCCCGACGAGCCGCGCGAGCAGCGCCGTGGTCCAGCCCGACCCGGAGCCGACGTCGAGCACGGCGCCCCCGACGGGGACCTCGAGCAGGCGCAGCATCTCCGCGACGGTGCTGGGCTGCGACCCCGTCTGGCCGTGGAAGAGGGGCAGGGCGCGGTCCTCGCCCGCGTGGGGCGCCTGCTCAGGGGGGAGGAACCGGGCGCGGTCCAGGCCGGCCATCGCGGCCGCGACGTCGTCGGCGCGCCCGGCGTCCATGCCTAGTCGCCGCCCTCCGGTGCGCTCGCGGGGGTGGGGACCGCCCCGGCCAGCGTGCACACCGGGCCCGTGAGCGCGTCGCTCCCGGCCCGCCGCTTGGGACCCGGGCGGCCCGGCCGCCGGCGGTCCTCCAGCCCGGCGAGCGTCTCGGCGCGCCAGACGGCGCCGCCGTTGAGGCGCCCGTCGGGCGGCGGCAGCCACGGCACCTTGCGCGAGAGCCACACCCGGATGGTCGCGTGCTCCACCCCGAGACGGTCCGCCAGGCGAGCGATGTCGTACAGGTCCTCGAGCCCGGGACGGGCCGCGGTGTCGGTGGGGGCGTCGGGCACGGCGAGAGGCTACCGCCCGGCACCCCCCGGATCTCGTCACGTGGCCGTGACGGGACGAACACGGGATCTCCCCAGGGGGGCGCCCGATTCGTCCCCTTCCCGTCCTGGACGCGTGTATCGGTCGCATAACGTGTTGCGGGTGAGTGACAGATTGCCTCTCCGGCGTCGGTCCGGTGGAGGCAAGCACGTCGCCACCCGGCCCGCGCGGGGTACGTGGACCTGGGTCGCCCGCGCCGGGGTCGCCGGCGCCCTGGTGACCGGCCTGGTCCTCGTCGTCGTCGACCCGTCCCCGGATGCGGCGGCCGCGCAGGCCGCCGCCTGGCGGGCCGAGGTCGTGCGCCAGGTGGGCCCGAGCGGGGCTTGGCGTGCCGACGGCGCGACCACGCGCGCCGACCTCGCCGACGTCGCGATGGAGGCGGTGGCGCAGACGGCGAGCGTTCGGGCGAAGGCCGTGCGGGCCGATGTCCCGGCCAGCCAGCTCGCCGCGCTGGACAAGTTGCAGCAGCGGGTGGACCTCCTGGTGACACAGGTCGAGAGCCCGCCGCGGGTGTCCCGGTCCGGGGTTCGTGCGGCCGACGAGCCACGCACGGCGCCCACGTCCGGCGCGGGCGCCTCGTCCGTCGCCGGCGCCTCGTCCGTCGCCGTCGCCGGCACCGGTTCGGCGGCGTCGACCGCGTCCGCCGCCCAGGGTGCGGCATCGACCGCGCCCGTCGTCACGACCCCGTCCACCGACGCGACCGCGCCCGTCGTCACGCCCGCCACCGCGCCCGCGCCCGCCCCCGCCCCCGCGCCCGCCACCGTGCCCGCCCCCGCTGCCGCGGCCGCGACCGTTCCTGCGCCCGCCACCGTGCCCGCCGCCCCCTTGGCCGCGACTGCGCCCGCCCCCGCCGCGTCGACGGCGAGCGCAACCGTGCCCGCCGCCTCGGCCGTCACCACCCCCGCGCCCGCCGCCTCGGCCGCCACCGCCACCGCGCCCATCGCCCCCGGCCCGAGCGCGTCCACGGCGACGTCGGGCGAGGGATCGGACTGGGCCGTGCCGCAGATCACGGTGACCGACACCGCCTCGGTCGAGGCGGCCCTGCCGACCGTCACCACGGTGGAGGATCCCGCGGCCGCCGCGCTGCGGTCGGCCGTGCTCGCGCTGGCGCGGCAGGTGGCGCAGGTGGACGCCGCCGCCGACGCGGCGGTGGTCCAGGCGGCCGCCGCCGCGGCGCAGGCGGCCGCGCAGACCGCGGCGCAGCAGGCCGCGGCCCAGAAGGCGGCGTGGAAGGTGTCGCTGCAGGGCTACGCCAACGGCCGCCTCCCCGCGTCCGCGCTGTGTGCGCCGAGCTTCGACGCCTCCGCCCTGCTGCGCTGTGACGCCACCGAGGCGATCGACGCGATGGACGCGGCGTTCGCCCAGGCGTTCGGCCACCACCTCACGCTCAACGACTCGTACCGCTCGTACGCCGCGCAGGTGCAGTGCACGCGCACGCGCGGCTGGTTGTGCGCCGTGCCCGGCACGTCCAACCACGGGCTGGGGATCGCCGTGGACATCGGCGACGCGGGCTCCTACGGCACGGCCGCCTACGCGTGGCTCACGGCGCACGGCCCGGCCTACGGGTGGCACAACCCGGCGTGGGCGCAGCCGGGTGGCTCCAAGCACGAGCCGTGGCACTGGGAGTACTCGGGCTGACCGCGGGTCGGGCCGGTCCGGGGGCCCCGACCTCTACGATCACGAATTGTGGACGAACCGGTCGAAGCGGGGCAGCCCGACCCGCTCGTGGGGCGTGGCGCGGAGCTCGACGACCTCGACGGCCTGCTGGCGTCGGCGGCCGGGCGCGAGGGCGCGGTGGTGCTCCTCGAGGGCGAGGCGGGCATCGGCAGGACGCGGCTCGTCCGGGCGCTCGAGCACGGCGCGCGGATGCTCGACGTGGAGCTCGTCGTGCGCTCGTTCCCCGGCCCGACCGCGGCCGAGGTGGACCGCCTGCTCGACGCGCCGACGCCCCGCCCGCGCGCGGTGGTGCTCGACGACGTGCACCTCGCGGACGACGCGTCGTTGGAGGTGCTCGGCCGCTACGCGCACGCCGGACCGATCCCCGCGACCCTGCTGGTGCTCACGGAGCGGCCGGTGCCGCACCGGGAGGCGGTGCAGCGGATGGTGGTCGCCTGGGTCCGGGCGGGCGCGCGCAACCTGGAGCTGCGCCCGCTCTCGTCCGGCGCGACCGTGGAGCTCGCCGAGCTCCTCGTCGGGCACCCGGTCGGCCCGCTGCTGCGCGGCGTGCTGTCCACGGCCGGCGGCAACCCCCGCCTGGTGACCGCCGTGGTGCGTGCCGCCGAGCACGCGGGCGCGCTGCGGTGGCACGACGACGGAGTCGTGGACCTCGAGGGGGTCGGCTGGCAGGGCGAGCTCGACGACGCCGCCCGTGCGCACCTCGCGTACCTCGAGCCCGGGGTGCTCACGCTGCTGTCGCGCGCCGCGGTGCTCGGGCCGTCGTTCGTGGTGCCCGACCTCGCAGCGCTCGCCGACGAGCCGCTCACCGACTGCTGGCGCACGCTGCGGCACGCGCTGGCCGCCGGTGTCGTCGCGGCGCGGGGCGACCGGCTCGTGTTCCGGCACGACCTGGTGCGCACCGCGCTGTACGCGGGGCTCGACGAGGCGACCCGCCGTCGCCTGCACGTCCGGGCCGCGAGCACCCTGGGCGAGGCCGGTGCGCCGCCGCACGTCGTCGCCGCCCACCTCGAACGCGCGCAGGCGAGCCGACCCGCCTAGCGTGTGACCATCCCTTTCCCGCAGGAGGCGGTCATGGCCACACGCAGTGCACGCACCGACTGGACCGGAACGCTCAACGAGGGCGGCGGGCAGGTGGACCTGCTCAGTTCGCGCGCGGGGCGCTTCGCGGTCTCCTTCCCCCGCCGGACGGCCGACGACGCCGGGGGCGTGACGAGCCCGGAGGAGCTCATCGCCGCGGCCCACTCGTCGTGCTACGCGATGCAGCTGTCGGCGCTCGTCGCCGCGGCCGGTGGCACGCCGCGCGCGCTGGAGGTGACGGCGGACGTCACGTTGCGCCCGGACCCGGCCGGCGGCTTCGTGATCTCCGGCATCGCGCTGACGGTGCGCGGGGAGGTGGACGGGCTCGACGAGGCCGGCTTCCTCGCGCAGGCGCAGGCCGCGAAGGAGACGTGCCCGGTGTCCAAGGCGTTGACGGGGACGACGATCACGCTGGACGCCGCGCTCACGTGATCAGCCCGTCGACGGGGCGGGTAAGGGGGACCTAAGTCCGCTGAGGGTAGGCAACCCTCACCCGTACCGTCGACGGCATGGACCTCAGCTGCTGCGGCGCGGGCGTGTGCGCCCGCATCCTCGGCCTCGACGTCGAGCCGGGCATGTGCCTGCGGCTGCGCGAGCTGGGGATCCGCCCCGGCGCGGTGGTCGAGGTGATGCACGACGCCGGGCGGCAGGGGCGCGTCCTCGCGCTGGGCGCCGAGCGGTTCGCGCTCGACGCGCAGACCTGCGCGCTCATCGCGGTCGAGCCGGTGGAGGTCGCGCCCGCGCCCGCGGGACCGCGCCGGCTCGCGGAGCCGGTCGCGGTATGAGCTGCCACGAGCCGGCGGCGGCCGGTCCGGCCGTCGCCCTCACCGGGCGCGCCACCGTGGCGCTCGTCGGCGCGCCGAACGTGGGTAAGTCGACGCTCTTCAACGCCGCCACGGGGGCGCGGCAGCACGTCGTCAACGCGCCCGGGACCACGGTGGAACTCGCCACGGGCGTGTGGCGGGCCGCCGACGTCGAGCTCGTCGACCTCCCGGGTGCCTACTCGCTCCTGGCCCGCACGCCCGACGAGCAGGTGACGGCCGACGCCGTCGCCGGCCGCGGCGCGGTGGGCGGCGTCGACGTCGTCGTCGCCATGGTCGACGCCACCGCGGTGGCGCGCTCCCTCTACCTCGTCGGCCAGGTGGCCCGCGCCGGGACGCCCGTGGTGGTCGCCCTCACGATGCGCGACGTCGCGGCCGACCGGGGCCTCGCGCTCGACGCGGCGGCGCTCGCGGCGGCGCTCGGCGTGCCGGTGGTGGGCGTGGATCCCCGGACCGGCCACGGGGTCGCCGAGCTGGCCGCCGCGGTGCGCGGCGCGGTCGCCGCCGGGGCGCACGCCGCCCGGGTGCATGGGCCCGAGCCAGCGCCGGCGTTCGAGGAGCCACCGACGTCGGCCGCGGCGGCGGGTCCGGGCGACGACGACCCCCGGCTCGCGGAGGCCGAGGCGCTCTTCGCGTGGGTCCAGCAGGTGCTCGCGGCGGTCGAGCCCGCCGCGCCGGCGCCGGCGCGCGTGCGCCGGACGTGGTCGGACCGCGTCGACTCCGTGCTGCTGCGGCCCGCCGTGGGCATCCCGGTGCTGCTCGCGGTCATGTGGGCGGTGTTCCAGCTCGTCACGGTCGCGGCCGCGCCGCTCATGACCGCGGTGACCGGCGCGGTCGACGGGTGGTTCGGCGGGGTGCTGCGTGGCTGGTTGTCGGGGGCGCCCGCGTGGGTCGGCGGCTTCGTCGTCGACGGCGTGCTGTCCGGGGTCGCGACGGTGCTGTCGTTCGCGCCGCTCATCGCGATCATGTTCGTCGCGGTCGCGCTGCTCGAGGACTCCGGCTACCTCGCGCGCGCCGCGTTCGTCGCCGACCGGGCGATGCGGCGGCTCGGGCTGGACGGCCGCGCGGTGCTGCCGCTCGTCGTGGGGTTCGGCTGCAACGTCCCCGCTCTGGCGGCCACGCGCACGCTGCCGCACTCCCGGCAGCGGCTGCTCACCGGCCTGCTCATCCCGCTGACCAGCTGCACCGCGCGGCTCACCGTCTACCTCATGCTCGCCGCGGTCTTCTTCCCGCACGACGCGGGCACCGCGGTGTTCGCCCTGTACGTGCTCAGCGCGCTGCTCGTCGTCGGGGTCGGCCTGCTGCTGCGGCGCACGGCGTTCCGCGACCTGCGCCGCGAGCCCTTCGTCGTCGCGCTACCCGCCTACCAGCGGCCGCGGCTGCGGGCCATCGGCACGTCGGCGTGGGTGCGCGTGTGGTCGTTCGTGCGCAAGGCCGGCTTGATCATCGTCGCGACGCTCGCGGTGGTGTGGGTGCTCATGGCGGTGCCGGCCACGGGCGGCCACGCCATCGCCGACGTGCCCGTGCAGGACTCGGTGTACGGCCGCGTCGCGGACGGGATCGCGCCCGTGTTCGCGCCCGCCGGCTACGCCGACTGGCACGCGACCTCCGCCCTCATGACCGGGTTCGTCGCCAAGGAGGTCGTCGTCGGCTCGATGGCGCAGTCGTTCGCGGTCACCGAGCCGGCCGACCCGTCCCACCCGGGCGACCTCGGCGCGCAGCTGCGCGCGACGTTCGACCGGACGTCCAGCGGCGCGCCCGGCGCGGCGGCGTTCGCGTTCATGGTGTTCGTCCTGGCGTACACGCCGTGCCTGGCGACGATGGCCGAGCAGGCCCGGCTGTTCGGCCGGCGCTGGACCGCCGCGGCGGTGGGGGCCCAGCTGGTGCTCGCGTGGCTGCTCTCCGTGGCCGCCTTCCAGCTCGGGCGGCTGCTGTGACCACGCGGGCGGTGGCCGTCGCCACCGCGCGCGCGGCGGCGGCCGGGGCCGCGGGCCGGTCGGCGGCTGCTGCTCCAGGGCCGAGCGCGGGCGAGGCCGCTCCAGGGCCGGGCACGGGTCACGCGGCGGCGGGCGCCGCGTCCGTCGTCGCCCAGGTGCTGCGCGAGACCGAGCGCGGCCTGACCGCCGACCGGATCGCCGCCCGGCTCGGCGTGCCCGACGACGTCGTCGAGCTCGCGCTCGAGCACGCCGAGCGCCTCGGGCTCGTGGTCCGCTCCGCGGGCGGGTCGCCGTGCCGCACCGGGTGTCCCACCGGCCCCGACACGCCCCTCGGCTGCCACGGCTGCCCGTTCGCCCGCTGACCTCGTCCCGCGGCGCGACGACGAGGCCCGCGCGTCCGGCCGGTCGCGGCCGTGGACGTCCCGGCACGTCGCGGGGGACGGGTGGGAAACTGCCGCGCATGGCACCCACGGGCCTGGTCAGCGACCTCGTCGGCGAGCTGCGGGCTGCGGTCCGCGGCGAGGTGGACTCGTCGAGCCGGCGCCGCGCCGAGTACTCCACGGACGCGTCCAACTACCGCGTGGTGCCGCAGGTCGTCGTCTTCCCGCGGGACGTCGACGACGCGCTCGCGGCGCTCGAGGTGGCGCGGACGGCCGGGGTGCCCGTGACGTCGCGTGGCGCCGGCACGTCCGTGGCGGGCAACGCCATCGGCCCCGGCGTGGTGCTCGACTTCTCGCGGCACGTCAACCGCATCGTGCAGGTCGACCCGGAGGCGGCGCTCGCCACCGTGGAGCCGGGCGTGGTCATGGCCGCGCTGCAGTCCGCCGCGGCGCCGCACGGGTTGCGCTTCGGGCCCGACCCGTCGACGTGGACCCGCGCCACCCTCGGCGGGATGATCGGCAACGACGCCTGCGGCCCCCACGCGGTGGCGTACGGGCGCACGTCGGCGAACGTGGTGTCGCTCGACGTGGTCGACGGCGCCGGGCGCCGGTTCACCGCCGGCGCGGGCTCGCTGGACGCGGTGGACGGGCTGCAGGCCCTGGTCGACGCGCACCTGGCCACGCTGCGCACGGAGCTGGGGCGGTTCGGCCGTCAGGTGTCGGGCTACCAGCTGGAGCACCTGCTGCCGGAGCACGGCACGGACCTGGCGAAGGCGCTCGTCGGGTCCGAGGGGACGCTGGTGACGGTGCTCGGGGCCACGGTGCGGCTGGTGCCGCTCGCCGCGGCGCCGGTGCTCGTCGTGCTCGGATACCCCGACATGGCGGCCGCGGCCGACGCGGTGCCCGGGCTGCTGACCCACCGCCCGCTGGCGATCGAGGGCATGGACGCGCGCCTGGTGGACGTCGTGCGCCGGGCCCGCGGCGCGTCGGCCGTGCCTGCGCTCCCGGACGGCGGCGGGTGGCTGTTCGTCGAGCTGGGCGGCGCGACGGTGCACGAGGCCACGGCCGCCGCGCGCGCCCTGGCGGCGGACGCCGGCACCGCCGCGGTGCGCGTCTACCCGCCGGGGCCCGAGGCGTCGCGGCTGTGGAGCGTGCGCGCCGACGGCGCGGGGCTGGCCGGTCGCACGCACGCCAACGAGCAGGCGTGGCCCGGCTTCGAGGACTCCGCGGTGCCGCCCGAGCGGCTCGGCGCCTACCTGCGCGAGCTGTCGTCGCTCATGGCGGCGCACCGCGTGGACGGCATGGCCTACGGCCACTTCGGCGACGGGTGCGTGCACCTGCGGCTCGACGTGCCGCTGGAGGAGGACGGCTCGGCGCTGCGCGCCTTCATGACCGACGCCGCGCACCTCGTCGCGTCGCACGGCGGTTCGCTCTCGGGCGAGCACGGTGACGGGCGGGCCCGCTCGGAGCTGCTGCCGGTGATGTACCCGCAGCCGGTGCTGGAGCTGTTCTCGGCGGTCAAGGACCTGTTCGACCCGCACGACCTGCTCAACCCGGGCGTGCTCGTGCGGCCCCGGCCGCTCGACGCCGACCTGCGGCGGCCCGCCGCCCACCGGCTCGGTGCCGTGGGCTTCGCGTTCGGCGAGGACCACGGCGACCTCACCGCCGCGGTGCACCGCTGCGTGGGCGTCGCCAAGTGCCG
Organism: Actinomycetes bacterium; assembly: GCA_021793115.1. The sequence continues at coordinate 12,232 of JAJYTJ010000043.1, forward strand.
CGCGGACGACTCCGCGGCCGGCGGGTTCATGTGCCCGAGCTACCTGGCGACGCACGACGAGAAGGACTCGACCCGTGGGCGCGCGCGCGTGCTGCAGGAGATGGCGAACGGGTCCCTCGTCTCGCACGGCTGGGGGTCGGCCGAGGTACGCGAGTCGCTCGACCTGTGCCTGGCGTGCAAGGCGTGCTCGTCGGACTGCCCGGCGGGTGTCGACATGGCTCGGTACAAGTCCGAGGTGCTTCACCGTACATATCGGGGACGGCTGCGCCCGGCCAGCCACTACGCGCTCGGCTGGCTGCCCCGGTGGACGCGCCTGGTGACGTCCGTGCCGGGCCTGGCCTCCGTGGCCAACGCGGTGCTGTCGGTGCGGCCGCTCGCGCGGCTGGTGCTGCGGGCCGGCGGCATGGACCCGCGCCGGCGCATGGTCCGGTTCGCTCGTCGTCCGTTCCGCGCCTGGGCCCGGGCGCACGACGAGGTGACGGTCGCGTCCCGACCGCCGGCCACGGCCTTCGCTCCGCCGGCCGTCGGGCTTGCCGGATCGGCTCTGGGTGGAGATGCAGGCGCGGGCCGCCTGGAAGTCCACCCGGACGCGGCTACCCGGCCGGGCGCGTCGGGGCGGCAGCCGGTACTGCTGTGGACCGACTCCTTCAACGACACGCTCTCCCCGGACGTGCCGGTCGCGGCGGTGCGGGTGCTGCGGGCCGCCGGCTACGAGGTGCTCGTGCCCGACCATGGCGCGTGCTGCGGCCTCACGTGGATCACCACGGGCCAGCTCGACGGCGCCAAGGACCGGCTGCGCCACCTGCTGGAGGTGCTCGGTCCGTTCGCCGTCAACGGCATCCCGATCGTCGGGCTCGAGCCCAGCTGCACCGCGGTGCTCCGCTCCGACCTGCTCGACGTGCTGCCCGACGACCCGCGCGCGGTCGCGGTGGCCGGGGCCACCCGCACGCTCGCCGAGCTGCTCACGGCGCCGGCACCGGTCGGCCCCGGCGACCGGTGGACCCTGCCCGACCTGTCCGACGTCACCGCGGTGGTGCAGCCGCACTGTCACCAGCACGCGGTCATGGGCTTCGGGCCGGACCAGCGGCTCCTCGCCGCCGCGGGTGCGCGCTTCTCGACGCTCGCGGGGTGCTGCGGGCTGGCGGGCTCGTTCGGCATGGAGGCCGGCCACTACGAGGTGTCGGTCGCCGTGGCCGAGCACGCGCTGCTGCCGGCGCTCCGCGAGGCCGCCCCCGGGGACGTCTACCTCGCCGACGGCTACTCGTGCCGCACGCAGGCCGAGCAGCTGGCCGGCGTCCACGGCGTCCACCTCGCCCAGCTCCTGGCCTCCCACCTCCCCACCTGACCGCCCCCGTCCCCCGTCCCCCGTCCCCCGCCCCCCGTCCCCCGTCCCCGTCCCCGGACTGGAACGGACACGCGTAGACATGCTGGTGTCACGAGTCCGTTGGTTCCACTGCCGGAGCGGGGACGCGGTGCTGCCCGGGGACTGGAACGGACACGCGTAGACACGCCGGTGCCACGACTCCGTTCGTTCCACTGCCGGAGCGGGGCGGGGCGGGGCGGGGACTGGAACGGACACGCGCGGACACGCCGTCGGGGATGCTTCATACGTTCCACCGGTGCAAGGGTGGGGACATGCTCGTCGCTTTCTCCGTGTCCCCGATGGGGGTCGGTGAGTCGGTGTCCCAGGCCGTCGCCGACGCCGTGCGCGTCGTCCGCGAGTCCGGGCTGCCGAACCGCACCGACGCCATGTTCACCACGATCGAGGGGGAGTGGGACGAGGTGATGGATGTGGTGCGCCGAGCCACCGAGGCGGCCGGACACGGCGCCGGTCGGGTCTCGCTCGTCCTCAAGGCCGACATCCGCCCCGGGCACATGGGCGAGCTGACGGCGAAGGTCGACCGGGTGGAACGGCTGCTCGCGGGGGACTGAGCGCCCCGCCGCCCGCATCCGCGCGGGTCCCGGCGGCGCGTCCTTGGGGTGGACACGCCCGGCCCGTAGCGCGAGGTTCCGGGGGACGACTCGTCCCTTATGGGAAGGTATGGGCGGCGCGCAGCCCAGGCGCGTCGCGGAAGGACTACTGGGATGCCGATCTTCGAGCCCGACAGCGGCCGGCCGCGCCTCGTGCAGCCGATGCAGCCGCTTGCCGGGACGTTCCTCGGCGAGGTCCGGGCGTTGCTCAGCGAGCACCTGCCGGCCGTGGTCGGCGAGCCGCTGTTCCCGGTGCGCGCCCGCTCGAGGATGCCCGAGCACGCCGACGTGCCCGAGCTCCTGGCGCTCGACGTCACCGGCCGTCCCGTGATCCTCGAGGTGGCGCAGGTGGTGGACGACGGCGCGATCGTCGACGCCCTCCGGCACTCGGGCGCGGCAGCCCGGCTCACCACGGCCGACCTGGCCCGCGCCTACCACCCGGACCCCGACCGGTTCGCGGCCGACTACGCGGCGTTCCGCGACCAGGTGCCGTTCGCCCGCCCGGCCGACCTGCGGCACGGCACGCGCCTGGTGCTGGTCTGCTCCGAGGTGGCCACCGATTCGGTCGACACGCTCGCGGCCGTCCGCGGCCCCGGTTGGCCGGTCAAGGTGATCCAGGTGGGCGTGGTGCGCGGACCGGACGGCCGCCGCCTGCTCGACGTCTCGCCGCTCGCCGAGTACGAGGCCGCGCGCCGGCCGGCCGAGCCCACGGCGCTGCGCCTGGTGCAGGGGGCGTCCGCCGCTGATGGGCCGGCCCAGGTCCAGGTCCAGACCCCGGTCCAGGTCCCGATCCCGGTCCCGTTGGACGACGAGCGGCCCGAGCCTCCCTTCATCCCCACCCAGCCGCCGACGATCCCGGGCCGCGCGCCGTTGGGACGGCCGGGTGCGCCGGTGGCCCGGCCCGCGGCGACGCTCGAACGCCCGGTGCCGCCGGTGACGCGCCCGGCCCCGGCGACCCTGGCGGCGCTCGTGGCCGCACCCAGCCGCACCGAGCGGCCTGCGGCACCCCTACCGATGCGCACCGCGGCGGCGGCGTTCGGTGGACGCACGGACACGATGTCGCCACACGCCGCGCCGGCGGGCGCCCCGTACCCGGCGGCACCCGGCGCGTCGTCGCCGTCGGCCGCGGGGTTCGGCTACCTCGCGACGAGCGCCGCGCTGCCCGAGCTGGTGCAGCTGGCCGCGGCGCTGCGTGCGCCCGCGCCGCTCGTCTGGGTGCGTGTGCGCCGGGGACAGCGGCTCGAGGCCACGCTGCGGCCCGACGGGCTCATCCAGCTCGCGGACGGCGCGCTGTTCGCCGACCCGGACCTCGCCGCGGCACGGGCCGCGCACAGCGAGGGCGCGGTGGACGGCTGGCGCACGTGGCGCCTGGGAGACGGCGGCCTCACGCTGGCCGAGGTCACCGGCCGCTGACGGGCGGCCGGCGCGAGGCCGTGCGCCGGCGCGAGGCTGGAGCCCCCGGCGCGAGGCCGCGGCCCGACGAGGGCCAGGACCGCCTCGAGCGCGAGAGCACGAGTCCCGGCGGCGGCGCTCAGCCCCACCCGTAGCCGGCGAGCCAGCGGTCGATCTCCGCGTAGAACCGCGCGCGCACGGGCGGCGCGGACAGCGACAGGTCGTGCAGGCCGCCCGCGATCCGCACCACCGTCACCACGGGCCCGAGCTGCAGGGCGCGCCGCGCGACGAGCTCGACGTCGAGCACGATGTCGGCCGCCCGCATCTCCTCCGACCAGCGCGGCGAGATGAGGCTGCGCGCCGAGGTCAGCGTGAGGATCGGCGCCTCGACGTGCAGGCCGCGCGCCACCGCGGCATGGCCGACGGTGATGGCGTGCAGCCAGCCGGCGCGCACGGGGAACGAGGGGACGGGGCGCCATGCCTCGTCGTAGGTCCACTCGCCGCCGTCCTGCGCGCGGTTGCTGCGGGCGTAGAAGCCCGGGTCGATGTTGGGCAGCGCGGCCTTCGGCTGGAACGACGCGAGCTGACGGATGGCCGGCCCCGAGACGTGCCGCAGCACCGATGACCCCTGCAGCTCGAGCCACGGGCTGTTGAGTACGAGTCCCGCGACGTCGCCCGGCCGCCGGTCCGCCCAGAGCGCGGTCACCAGGCCTCCCGTGGAGTGACCCATGACGAGCACCCGCGCCGCCGCGCCGTGCGCGGACCGGATGACGGCGAAGGCGGCGTCGAGGTCCTCGTCGTACGTGTGCAGGTCGCTCACGTAGCCCGGGGTCTGCCCGTCGCGCAGGCTGCGGCCGTACTTGCGCAGGTCGAGCGCGTAGAACGCGGCGCCGCGCGCGTGCCAGTACTCGGCGAGCTCGCGCTGGAAGAAGTAGTCGGACCAGCCGTGCACGTAGAGCACCACGCGCGCGGCGCGCAGCGGCTCGTCGGTGGGCGGGTGGTGCCGCACCAGCGTGGCGACCACCGGGCCCTCGTCGTCGTCGTCCAGGTGGAGCGTGCGGGCCTCGAACGGCTCGCCCAGCACGTCCGGCCGCCACGTGCTCACGGCCGGACGACGACCTTGCCGAACACCGCGCCCCCGGCCAGGCGCGCGAGAGCGGCGCGCGCGTCGGCCAGGGCGTACGACGAGTCCACGGGCGGCGCGACGCCGGCGCCTGCGACGAAGGCGACGAGCTGCGCGAGCTCGTCGCGGGTGCCCATGGTGGCGCCGGCCACCGTCACCTCCTGGAAGAACAGGCGCGTGATCTCCATGGGCGCGGGGTCGCCCGACGTGGCGCCGACGACGACCACCGTGCCGCCCGGCCGGACGGACCGCATGGTGTGGCCCCACGTGGCCGCGCCCACCGACTCCAGCACGAGGTCGACCCGGGGGATGCGGGTCCCGGGCTCGACCGCGGCGGCCGCGCCCAGCGCCAGCGCCCGCTCCCGCTTCGCCGCGTCCCGGCTGGTGACGGTCACGTCGAGGCCCGCGGCGGCGCCGAGGAGGGTCGCCGCCGTGGCGAACCCACCGCCGGCCCCCTGGACCAGCACCCGCTGGCCGGGCCTGGCCGCCCCCGACCGGAAGAGGGCCCGGTACGCGGTGAGGTAGGCCGTGGGCAGGCACGCGGCGTGCTCCCAGCTCAGCGCCGGCGGCTTGTCCACGAGGTTGGTGGTGGGCACGCTCACGCGCTGTGCCAGCGTGCCCGGGTAGCGCTCCGAGAGGATGCTGCGGGGCTCGTCGGGCGCGACCGCCTGCCCGGCCGGGGCGGCGGGGCCGCCCACCACCGCGTGGACCACGACCTCCCGGCCGTCGTCCGTGACCCCCGCGGCGTCGCAGCCGAGCACCATGGGCAGCCGCTCCGCGGGCAGGCCGACGCCGCGCAGCGACCACAGGTCGTGGTGGTTGAGGGTCGCGGCCCGCACGGTCACGGTGGTCCAGCCGTCCCGCACGGTCGGCTCCGGGACGTCGCCCACCTCGAGCGCGGACAGCGGGTCGTCGGGCGAGGTCCGGGCGGCGTACGCGGCGAGCACGGGGTCAACCTAGCGGGACGCCCCCGGGCGGCCCAGCGCTCGCCGGCGCCGGTCAGCAGCCGGGCGCGGCGGGGTCCTGGTCGCACGTGCCGCCGACGAGGTGCGCGCGGCGCTCGCGGACCTCGAGCGGGGATGCGGACGAGGTGGTGGCGGTGCCGGGGACGTCGCGGACGGTGGTGTTGCCGGCGAGGGTGTAGGTCGCGGACCACGTGGTGGTGAGGCCGAGGTCGAACGTGCCCAGCCGGGTGTAGGTGTGCCCGAGGTGGCCGGCCGGCCAGGGCTGCCCAGGGTCGGTGGTGGCCAGGGTGGCGCCGTCGCCGAAGTCCCACGTGAAGCTCGTCGGGGTCGCGGTGATGGTGACCGCCGTGCCGAGGACCGTGGTGGTGAGCACCTGCGGGCCGCCGTCCGCGTGGACCACGGTCGGCTTGTTGACCAGCACCCAGCCGCGGTCCGGCTGGACGACGAGCGGGCTCGGCGTCAGCGGCAGGCGCTGGAACGCGGAGAGCACCATGGCCGGGGTGACGTCGGCGGGCGTCGCGCACACCGCGGGGCCGACGAGCCGCCAGTGGGTCACCACCGCGTCCGGCATGATGCGCTCCCAGAGCGGCGGGAGCGTGGCGGCGTCGCCGCACTCGGGCAGCGGCTCGACGGGATCGCCGGGGCACGGGGTCAGCGTGCCCAGGGAGTTGTTGCCCAGCGGGCAGATCGGCGCGCGTACGCGCTGCTGGTGCGTTGGCTGAGCTCCCACCGGAGTGCTGGCCTCTGCGACATCCACGACCCTCGCGGCGCCATCAGCCGCAACCGCAACGGAATCATCGCTCGCTTCGGCCCAGAACGCTGGATCGCTGGGATCGTTCGTGATTGGGACTGTGGCCGTTGTCGCGATCGCCAGCGATAGCATAATACGCGCGATCACGTGCGCTTCTTGAGGTCGACGCCGCGAGTAATCCAGGTCCCGGACTGGTGCACCACGATAACGATGACGGTGCCCCGGACCTTTGATGTACTGCCGAGGGAAGTGCCGCTCCGCGTGAATCTCTCATCGGGGCCGGTGCCAACGTCGTACGTCACGGCGAACATCGCCGGATTCACCTCTCGTGCAGCGACGGAGTATTTCCGCATCGAAGCCACCGCGGTTACCGTTCCTGCGGCCCGCTCGGACGCCACGGTGTCCGCAACGCTCTTGCAGAAGACGCAGTCAGGATGACTCATCGCCAACCAGTTCGATGTGTCCTGCGTGAGTTCGACGTATGGGTAGAGGTCGAACAAGAAGAAGTCAGCCGCGGCGATCGCACCGGTCTCGTCGTCGCGCGCCATCTCGGGGGGCGGCGTCGGCAGGGCCACCTGCGGGGGCCACGTGGGAGACGGCGCGGGCGTCGTCGGCGCGGGGGTGGCGCTCGCCGGGGCGGACGCCCGGGTGGGCGTCGTCGGCGCGGGCGGTGTCGGCCCGGAGCACGCGGTGAGGGCAGCGACCGTCAGGAGGACGCTCGCTGCCACGAGGGTGACCGTCGTACGACGCCGGGACACCGGCGCACCATGGCACGGCCCCCCGGGTCGGCGGGCGGGTTCTCCACAGCATCGCCCCGCCATCACCCGAATGGGTGAACGGGTCAGCCCGCGTGGACCTCGTCGGCGAGGAAGCCGGCCACCAGGGCGCCCACCTGGTCCTCCTCGATGAGGAAGCCGTCGTGCCCGTAGGGCGAGTGGACGTAGCGCCCCGGCCCGGCCCCGGGGATGCCGCGGGCGATCCGTTCGGACTGCTCGGGCAGGAACAGCCGGTCGGAGTCCACCGCCACGACGAGCGCGCGCGCGGTGATGGAGGCCAGGGCCGCCTCGACGCCGCCGCGGTCG
>JAJYTJ010000043.1:19525-24635 GCA_021793115.1 Actinomycetes bacterium
TCATGGCCTGGTTGAGCACCACGTAGGTGTTGGCGTCGAAGCGTCGCGTCAGCTTGTCGCCGTGGTGGTCGAGGTACGACTGAACGGCGAACCTCCCGCGAGGCGCTCGACGAGCGGGGCGACGTCGGCCTCGTCGAGCGGGGCGAAGCCGGCCCCGTACGCCTCGATCACGCCCCGGACACGGTCGGCGATCCCGGCCAGGTCGTCGCGCCCGACGAGCGTCGGCCGCGGGAGGTCAGGGCTGTCCCGCTCGTCGTCCAGCGCCATCGCCGGGAGCGCGACGAGGTGCGCTCACCGGACCCGCGCCGCGCCGAGCCCCGACCTTGCGAGGTAGCGCTGGAGGGCGTGCCGGGCGTCCTGCACCTGGCGCACCGGGGCGATCTTGTGCCGGTGGATGCCGCTGCCCTGGTATCACTGGCCGTCGACCCGCTCGATCGCCGCCCTTGACCTCGATCGCGGCGAGCCCGATGCCGGGCCAGGCGACGAGCCGGTCGATCTCGTGCTCGCCGCGGCCGTCCTGGATCCCGACGCCCGAGAACAGGAGGGCCTCGTCCGGCAGCTGTTCCCGGAGGGCGTCCCAGACCCGCCGCTCGGCACCGTTGTCGGGCGCGAAGTCGGGCTCCTCGGGGAGCAGGTGGGGCGTGGGAACGGTGTATCGGATGCCCGGGCTGTGGGTCCTGCGGGCCCGCGGGCGGGCTGCGCGTGCGGCCACGAACACCGGGGTAGACGCGCCAACCGTGGCGCCGGCCGGTTCGCGGTGCCTCGACACCGGCCGGGTAGCGTGAGCCGGACACATCGACCTCGGCAGTGCCGCCGGAAAGGAAGATCAGATGGATCTGCAGGGAAAGGTTGTCATCGTCACCGGTGGGGCCTCGGGCATCGGTGGTGCCGTTTCGCAGGTGCTGGTGCGCCGAGGCGCCAAGGTGGTCGCCGTCGACCTCAAGGAGGACGCCGGGCAGGCGCTGGTCGAGGAGCTGGGCGACGCCGTGACCTTCCTCGCCGGCGACGTCAGCGACCCGGCGGTCGCGCAACGCGCCGTCCAGACGGCCCTGGACACGTACGGCTCCCTCACCGGACTCGTCAACAACGCCCACGCCTCCCACCAGAAGAAGTTCGTGGACCTGACCGAGGCCGACTGGGAACTCTCCTTCAACACCGGCCTGAAGGCCACCCGGCAGTTCATGCTGGCGGCCTACCCGCAGCTGCGCGTGAACGGCGGATCCGTGGTGAACTTCGCCTCTGGCGCGGGCCTCGAGGGTCAGCCCACCCAGGCCGCCTACGGGTCGGCCAAGGAGGCGATTCGCGGCCTGAGCCGGGTCGTGGCGAACGAGTGGGCGGCCGAGGGCATCCGCGTGAACGCGGTCTCCCCGATCGCCCTCACTGGCGGCGTCGCCGCCTGGCGTGAGGCCTACCCCGCCATGTTCGATGCCGTCGTCGCGAAGATCCCGCTGGGACGCTTCGGTGACCCCGAGGGCGACGTGGCCCCCGTCGTCGCGTTCCTGCTCAGTGACGACTCGAAGTACATGACCGGCCAGACCCTGATGGCCGACGGTGGCTCGATCAAGCTGCACTGAACCTGCGGAGTCATCCGAGAGGTACTGCGGCCCCTCTCGGATGACTCCGGGCTCCGACGGCCTGGGGTCAGCGCGCTCTGAACTGCGGCGTCCGCCCTTCCTCACCGCAACCAGGGCGGAGCGATCAGGAGGCCTTGTCCGGCAGCTGCTCCCGGAGGGCGTCCCAGGCTCGTCGTCGGGCGGGACGCCGGGCTCCTCGGGGAGCACGGTGCAACGGATGCCCGGGCCGTGGGGCGCGTCCGAGATGGCCCGATGACGGGGGTCCTCGCCGCGTCAGCAGCCGGCGGCCGACGGGTCCTCCGCGCAGGTGGTGCCGACGCCGACCAGGTGGTGGTCAGGGCGATGGTGTACGTGCCGACCCGCTGGTACGTGTGCGTCAGGGTCCCCGTCGGCCACGGCCTGCCGGGGTCGGCGGTGGTCAGGGTCGCGCCGTCGCCGAAGTCCCAGGCGTAGCTCGTCGGCGTCGGGGCGATGGTGACGGCGGTGCCGAGGATCGTCGTCGTCAGCGTCTGCGGGCCACCGTCGGCGTGGACCACCGTCGGCTTGTTGACCAGTGCCCAGCCGCGGTCCGGCTGCACGACGAGCGGGCTCGGCGTCAGCGGCAGTCTCCGGAAGGCGGACAGGACCATGCCGGGCGTGATGTCGGCGGCCGACGCGCACACCGGCGGCCCGACGTGGCGCCATGCCCCCACGACGGCGTCGGGGGCGGTCATCTCCCCTAGGTCCGGGAGGGTGGCGCGGTCCTCGCACTCGGGCAGCGGCACCACCGGGTCCCCCGGGCACGGGGTGAGCGCGCCGAGCGAGTCGCCGCCACGCGGGCAGATCGGTGCCCGCATCCGGAGCAGGTGCGTGGGCTCGGTGCCGCTCCTCGCGGAATCTTCCCCGATGCCTGATGCGCCGGTTGTCGATGATGCACCGACGTGGACGGCATCATCGAACGCGTCTGCCCACATGTGGGAATGGCGTGAGTCGACGTCCGGCGGGCCCGCCAAGAGCATGACCACGACACCCAATGCGACCGTCATCGCCCCCGTCAACGGTTTCTCCTGAGGTCAACGCCACGGGTAATCCGGTCAGTTCCTTGCCGGACCACGATCACGGTCACGGTGCCCGAGTCTTCCGTAGTGCGGCCGAGGGACACCCCGCCCTTCGCGAAGTCCTCGTCTGGACCGGTGCTGATGTCGATAGTGACGCTAAACGCCGCAGGACTCAGCGCCTGAGCCGAAATTCGGCTGACTCTGATTGGGGCGACAATGGTGAATTGATCGTCTGATCACAGCGCTTCCATGTCCTTCAGGATGCTGGCGCAGAAGACACACTCCCGATGGCTCATCGCCCGCCACTCGGTGGTGTCTTGACTCATTTCCGTGTAGGCGTATAGGTCGGTCATGAAGTACCTGGCGGCCGCCCGTGCGCCGACCTCGTCGGCGCGCGACATTTCCGGCGGGGGCGTCGGCAGGGCCGTCTGGGGTGGCCAGGTGGGCGTGGGCGTCGGCTGAGCCGAGGGAGTCAGCGATGCTGCCGGTGGGGCCGTCGGGAACGATGCCGGCGTCGACACACGGATGGCCGGCGTGGGAGGCGCCGTGCACGCAGCAAGGGGCGCGACCGCCACTATCAGGACGCTCGCTGCCACGAGGGTGACCCTCGTCGTCGTACGCCGGGACACCGGCGCACCTTGGCACAGCGGCACGGGCGCCGGGCGGGGTATCAACAGGAGAGCTCATCCGTCACCCGGATGGGTGGGTCAAAGTGGGACATCTCGTCCGTGCAGCCACGTGACCGCCGCCCGCCGCGGCGGTCCAGCAGATTCCTCAGCACGTCGCCCCGGATGTCTGGCGCCGCCCGGTGCGGCCGATCTCCGCGAGTGCCGCCGTCGTTCGCCCAGTGCGGGGGAAGTTTCGGTGGCGCTCGGCGCGTAATGGTGGCGCTCGGCGGCGAGGCGGGAGGGGCGGGGCGGGGGCGGGCGGACTCGTCGGCCTGCGCCGGCCTGGAGGCCCCGGGGGGCGAGGCGTCAGCCCGCGTGGACCTCGTCGGCGAGGAAGCCGGCCACCAGGGCGCCCACCTGGTCCTCCTCGATGAGGAAGCCGTCGTGCCCGTAGGGCGAGTGGACGTAGCGCACCGGCCCGGCCCCGGGGATGCCGCGGGCGATCCGTTCGGACTGCTCGGGCAGGAACAGCCGGTCGGAGTCGACCGCCACGACGAGCGCGCGCGCGGTGATGGAGGCCAGGGCCGCCTCGACGCCGCCGCGGTCGCGGCCCAGGTCGTGCGTGATCATGGCCTGGTTGAGCACCACGTAGGTGTTGGCGTCGAAGCGTCGCGTCAGCTTGTCGCCGTGGTGGTCGAGGTACGACTGAACGGCGAACCTCCCGCCGGCTAGCGGCTCCTCCTCGCCTTGCGGGATGCGCCCGAACCGCTCGTCGAGCTCCAGCGCGGAGCGGTAGGTCTGGTGCGCGATCTGCCGCGCGATGCCCAGGCCCACGTGCGGGCCGAACCCGTCGGGCTCGTCGTAGTAGTCCCCGCCGTGGAAGCACGAGTCCGCCTGCACGGCCCCGATCTGCGTGTGGAAGGACGCGATCTGGTCGCCCGAGGTCTGCGCCGTCGAGGCGATGACGGCCACCGCGCCCACGCGGGACGGCTCGGACACCGCCCACTCCAGCACCCGGTGCCCGCCCATCGAGCCGCCGACGACGAGCGCCCACCGCGCGATGCCGAGCTCGTCGGACAGTGCCACCTCGGCTGCCACCTGGTCGCGGACCGTGAGCAGCGGGAAGCGCGAGCCCCACGGCCGGCCGTCCGGCGCGACCGACGACGGACCGGTGGACCCCTGGCACCCGCCCAGCACGTTGGGCGCGACGACGAACCACCGGTCGGTGTCGATGGGTGCGCCGGGTCCGACGAGCGACGACCACCACCCCGCGGTGGGGTGACCCGGTCCGGCGGGGCCCGTGACGTGCGAGTCGCCGGTCAGGGCGTGCAGCACGAGGACGGCGTTCGAGCCGTCGGGCGCGAGCGTGCCCCACGTCTCGTAGGCCAACGTGACCGACGGCAACCGCCCGCCGCCCTCGAGCTCGAGCGGCCCGAGCGACGCGAACTGCCGGTGCCCCACCGGGTCGCCCTCGCGCCACGCACCGGACGCCGGCACCGGGGGGCGCTGCGACAGGGGCAGGCGCGACAGGGGCGCGCCGCGGCGCGCCGCCCCCGCCGCGGACCGTGAGGAGGAGCGGTCCGGGGCGGGGGTCGGCGTGCCGTCGGTCACGAGAGGCACCGCTCAGGCGCTCTTGGCGGCGCGGAAGCCCGCCTCGAGGTCGGCCAGGATGTCGTCGATGTGCTCGATGCCCACCGCGAGCCGCACCAGCCCGGGCGTCACGCCCGAGAGCGCCTGCTCCTCGGGCGTCAGCTGCGAGTGCGTCGTCGACGCGGGGTGGATGACGAGCGAGCGGACGTCGCCGATGTTGGCGACGTTCGAGTGCAGCTCGAGCGCCGAGACGAACGCCTGGCCGGCCCGCGTGCCGCCCGGGAGCTCGAACGCCAGCACG
>JAJYTJ010000240.1 GCA_021793115.1 Actinomycetes bacterium
TTCTACTTCGGTTCCTGACTCCGGGACCGCTCACCAGCCTCGTCAGGATCCCTGGCGGGTGGCGCGCCCGCTGCTGGCCATCGCCTTCTGGCTGGCCGTGTGGCAGGGCGCGTCGCTCGCCGTGGGGTCGCACGTGCTGCTCGTCGGGCCGTGGGAGGTCGCGGTCCGGCTGACGCAGCTGGTGCCGACGCCGGGCTTCTGGTCCGCGGTGGGCCGGACGTTCGGGCGGATCACGCTCGGGTTCGTCCTGGCGGCGGTCGTCGGGGTGCTGCTGGCCGCGCTGTCGGCGGCCTCCCGGTGGACCCAGGCGCTCGTCGCGCCGCTCGTCGCGACGATCCGGTCCACGCCGGTGGTCTCGTTCATCATCCTGGTGCTCATCTGGGCGGACGCGTCGTGGCTGGCGACCATCGTGTCGTTCCTCATGACGGTGCCGATCATCCACGCGACCGTGTACTCCGGGATCCTCGAGCGGGACCGGTCCCTGCTGGAGATGGCGTCGGTGTTCCGGGTCTCGCGCTGGCGGCGGCTGGGCGCGATCGACGTGCCCGGCGTGCTGCCCTACTTCGCCGCGGGATGCCGCACCGGCGTCGGCCTGGCGTGGAAGAGCGGGATCGCCGCCGAGGTCATCGGGCTGCCCTCGGGCACCATCGGCGAGCGGCTGTACCAGGGCCGGCTGTTCCTCGAGACCGCCGACGTGTTCGCGTGGACCGCGGTGGTGGTGCTGGTCGCGTTCGCGTTCGAGCGGCTGGTGCTGTGGCTGCTCTCCCTCCTGGAGCGGCAGCTGGCGAACGGGGGCGCGTCGTGATCAGGTTCTCGTCCGTCACCAAGGCGTTCGGCCCGCTCGTCGTGCTGCGTGACCTGTCGCTCGAGCTCGCCCCCGGCAGCGTGACGGCCGTGCTCGGGGCCAACGGCTCGGGCAAGACGACGCTCGGGCGGCTGCTGCTCGGCCTCGACTCCCCCACCTCGGGGTCCATCGACGGGCTGGCCGGCCTGCGAGGCGCGGCCGTGTTCCAGGACAACCGGCTCGCCCCGCACCTGACCGCGGCGGGGAACGTGCGGCTCGTGCTGCCCCGGTCCGCCTCGCGGGCGTTCGCGGAGGACGAGCTGCGGGCCGTCGGGCTCGTCGGCGAGTCGCTCCGCAAGCCGGTGCGATCCCTGTCCGGGGGCCAGCGGCGGCGGGTGGCGATCGTCCGCGGAGTGCTGGCGCCGTCCGACGTGCTGGTGCTCGACGAGCCGTTCACGGGCCTGGACACGGACGCCAAGGGCGCGACGCTCGCGTGGGTGCGTTCGCGGCTGGACGGGCGCACGACGCTGCTCATCACGCACGACCCGGCCGAGGCCACGTACTTCTCGGCGACGGTGCTCCGGCTGCCCCCGCCGTGACCGTTCGTGTCGGTGGTCCTGGGTAGCGTCCTTCACCGGACGACGAGGTCAGCTGGGGGGTCAGGTGCGATACGGCGTCGAGGTGGTGCCGCTCGGGCCGTACGCGGAGCCCGGGCCGGTGGTGGAGCTGGCGGTCGCGGCCGAGGCGGCCGGCTGGGAGGCGCTGGCCGTCTGGGACCACTGCACGTTCCCGGGTGGCGTCGGGGACCCGTGGGTGACGCTGACCGCGGTGGCCGCGGCGACGTCCCGGCTGCGACTGGTGACGGCGGTGTCGCCGGTCCCCCGGTACACGCCGCAGCTGCTGGCGCGGTCGGTGCACGCGCTGGACGCGTTCTCCGGGGGGCGGGTGACGCTCGGGGCCGGGCTCGGCGTGGAGTTCGACCTCGGCGCGTACGGGGAGCTGCGTGACGGGCGTGTCCGGGCGGCGATGACCGACGAGGCGTTGTCCCTGGTCACACGGCTGTGCAACGGCGAGGTCGTGACCTGGTCCGGCCCTCACTGCACGGCGGCCGGGGCCCAGGTCGCCGCGAGGGCCACGCAGTCGCCCCGCGTGCCGGTCTGGATCGGCGGGTCCTCCCGGCCCGCGCTGCGGCGGGCCGCGCGGTGGGACGGTTGGGTGATCGGCAGCGTCGACGAGACCGCGCGGGTGGTGTACCCGCCGGAGAACGTCGCCGCGGACCTCGCGTACCTGCTGGCCCAGGGGCCGCACGCAGGGTTCGACGTCGCGGTGATGGGCGTGACGCCTGCGGGGTCGCCCGGCCTGGCGCCGGCCTATGGCGAGGCGGGCGCCACGTGGTGGTTCGAGTCGCTGTTCGGCCTGCGCGGCACGCACGACGAGCTGCTGGAACGGGTGCTGGCCGGACCGCCACGCTGAGCCGGCCACCGGCCGCGACGGGTGGTGGCCGGATCGCCACGACCATGGCCCCATGGGCGTGCTTGGTCCCGGGTCCGGTCCGGTATCCTCGTCCGGCCGGGAGGATTCGCCTAGTGGCCTATGGCGCACGCTTGGAAAGCGTGTTGGTGTAACAGCCTCGGGGGTTCGAATCCCCCATCCTCCGCGTCGGAAGGGCCTGTGACCTGCTGTGACGCAGGGAGCGGGCCCTTCGGCGTTGGGGCCATCTGGGGCTCTCCAAGGGCCTTGGTCGCAGTTCTGGTAGCAGCTTTCGGCCCGAACGGTGTCTGCCGGGTCTGCCATGCTCGTCGCGTGACCTCTGAACCGCTACGGCAGGGCGACACCTCGGACACTCAGCGGGCGGTGCTCGACGCGCTCCGCTCGCTTGATGGCTCGCTGAAGTCCTCCGTCAAGCTGCTCTCCGGACTGAGCGACACCGAGATCGGGGAACTCGGCGGGCTTGATCGCTGACGACACAACGGGCGCGCCCCTCAACGCGCCTGTGCTGGATGACCGCCCCACGAGACTCCGACCGCTGCGATTGTCTCTCTCTGAGATACAATCGAAGTATGGTTACCGCGACTGACGCGATGGCTCGGGTCTCTCGGCTGGCGGCCTGGCAGTGGGGGCTGATCACTACGGCACAAGCGGCCAGCGAGGGAGTCAGCCGGATGCAGCTCGCCCGCCTCGAAGCCGCCGGTGTCGTCGAGCGGGTGGATCAGGGCCTCTACTCGATGACGGCAGCACCCGAGCAGCGCCGCCGCTTCCAGGTCGCCTGGCTGGCACTGGACCCGGGACGCACCGCTGAGGAGCGCCTGGCGGACCGGCCACCGTCTGCCGCCGTGTCGCACACCTCGGCGGCGAGTCTGCACGGTCTCGGCGACCTTCTCGACGACGTTCCCGAGGTCACGGTCCCGGGCCGCCGACAGACACGCAGGAGCATCCGGATCCACCGCGCGTCACTGACCCCAGAAGACGTCACCCTCGTCGACGGACTGCCGACGACAACAGTGGAACGGACGATCGTCGACCTGCTGCGCGACGGGCGCTCACCGGACCACGTCGCGCAGATCGTCGGGCAAGCGAGCCGCCGCGGCGTCGTCGACCTGGACGACCTCGCTCGCCGGCTCGAGCCGCTCGCACGCTCGCATCGGCAGCGTGATGGCCGGGCGTTCGTCGAGCACCTACTCGATGTCGCGCGCCTCACCTCGCCCGCGTCCGGTCGGGAGGCGGAGTGACCGGCCCCAGCGGCTACAAGGATGGCCGCGCCCTCTGGGCCGCGGCAGCATCACGCGCGAAGCTCATCGCCGCCGAACGCCGGGTGAACCCGAGCGCCGTGCTGCGCGAGTTCGTGTTCGACAGGTTCCTGGCCCGGGTGTTCCGCGAACCGCGTGGACCCTGGGTGCTCAAGGGCGGTCACGCCGCCCTGCTGCGTGTGAACAACGCCCGGACGACGAAGGACATCGACTTGCTGCGTGAGCTCGGGGACCCCGACGCAGCCGTCGCAGCCCTTCGCGCGCTTCTCGACGTCGACCTGGGAGATCACTTCCGGTTCGTCATCACCGGCGTCGAGCCTTCCCGGCAAGGAGGCGGCCAGCCCGGTGTCCAGGGGCTCCGCGTGGGCGTCGACGCGTACTGCGGGGTCAAGAACGTGGACTCCTTCGGCGTGGACCTCGTCACCGGTTCCCTGATGACGGCTGCGCCGCAGATCGCGTCGGCCGAGAGCCTGGCCATACCCGGCGTGCATCCCGTCCACGTGCGCCTGTACCCCTTGGTGGACCACATCGCCGACAAGCTTTGCGCAACCCAGGCGGAGTACGGCGCGGCCGGCGACCAGCGTTCGAGCCGGGTTCAGGACCTGATCGACCTCGTCGTGTTCGCCCGCACCCAGGAAGTCGACGGCACGGCACTCATCGCAGCGATCCGTGGCGAGTGGGTCCATCGCAGGCTCGCAGGGTCGCCGGTGTTCGACCCGCCGACCGACTGGCAGGACCGCTACCCGAGGCTCGCCCGAGGGGTGCCGGCCTGCGGCGACGTCACGACGTTCGATGCCGCGGCAGCCCTCGTGCACCGATTCCTCGAACTGGCGCTCGACGGCTCCGCAGACCGACTGTCAACGCCGGGCGAATACTGACCCCCTGCTGCTGAACGGATTTTGACCCCCCTGGTCTTCTTGACTATGGCGTCTTGCGGTGGGCGCGGGTGCGGTAGGAGTCACCGTCCAGGGGTATGACGTG
>JAJYTJ010000044.1 GCA_021793115.1 Actinomycetes bacterium
AGGCGGCGATGTGAAGGTTAACATCACCGCACGGACCTGGCTCAGCAGGGTTCCGGCTCAGTCCGGGCGGTGTCCGGGCTCAAAACAAGGAGGTTTTGAGAATGAGGAAGAGGCTGCTCGCTGGGCTCGCGCTGGTCGGAGCCCTCGCGTTCGCGACGACCGGATGCTCCGGCACCGCGTCCGGCACGTCCGGCACCGCCGCCGCGGGCGGGGGCGGCGGCGGGAAGGTGATCACCGTCGGTTTCGCCCAGACGGGATCGGAGTCGGGCTGGCGCGCCGCGAACACGCAGTCGATGAAGGACGCGTTCTCCGAGGCCAACGGCTTCAAGCTCATCTTCAACGCCGCGGACAACAAGCAGGAGGCTCAGATCGCGGCCGTCCGCAGCTTCATCAACCAGGGTGTCGACGCGATCGTCATCGCACCGATCACCGTGGACGGCTGGGACGACGTGCTCAAGGAGGCCAAGGCCGCCAAGATCCCGGTCATCCTCGAGGACCGCACCATCAACGTGTCCGACCCGAGCCTGTACGCGGCCTGGGTCGGCGACGACTTCAAGAAGGAGGGCCAGACCGCCGGCGAGTGGGCAAAGCAGACGGCGACGAGCCCGACGAACATGGTCGTGCTCGAGGGCACGACGGGCTCGGCCCCCGCGCTCGACCGCGCGACCGGCTTCGCGGCCGGCGCGGCGGGTGCGCCCATCACGACGCTCGCGTCGCAGACCGGCAACTTCACGCGCGCCGACGGCAAGACCGTGATGGAGGGCTTCCTGCAGAAGTACGGCAACAAGATCCAGATGCTGTTCGCCCAGAACGACGACATGGGCCTCGGCGCGCTCGACGCGATCACCGCGGCCGGCCTGGTGCCCGGCAAGGACATCAAGATCGTGACGATCGACGCGACCCACGACGGCCTGCAGGCCCTCGCCGACGGGAAGTTCAACTACGTCGTCGAGTGCAACCCGCTGCTCGGCCCACAGGTGGCCGACCTGGTCAAGAAGGTCGTCGCCGGCCAGTCGGTCCCGAAGACCCAGGTGGCCAAGGACGAGTCCTTCACGCAGGAGCAGGCGAAGACGGCCCTGCCCAGCCGGAAGTACTGACCCACCCGGCCCTGCTGTCGCGGGCGGGGGTCAGGCTCGCGCCGGCCCCCGCCCCCGGTCCCACCGCGAAGGAAGCACCGATGGTCCTCAGCGACGAGGAAGCGACGAGCGATGCGCTCGTCGCGATGCGTGGCATCACGATCCAGTTCCCGGGGGTGAAGGCCCTCGACGACGTCGACCTGTTCCTGCGGGGTGGCGAGGTCCACGCGCTCATGGGCGAGAACGGTGCCGGGAAGTCGACGCTCATCAAGGCGCTCACGGGTGAGTACGAGGTCGACGCCGGCAGCATCGCGGTGGCCGGCGAGCCGCGCGTGTTCCACGGCACCGCGGACGCGCAGACGGCGGGCGTCTCGACCGTCTACCAAGAGGTCAACCTCTGCGCGAACCTCTCGGTCGGCGAGAACGTCATGCTCGGCCACGAGCTGCGACGCGCCGGCCGCATCGACTGGCGCGCGACCCATCGGGCGGCCGCGGAGCACCTCGAGGGCCTCGGCCTCGGCCTCGACACCCGCACGGCCCTGGCGAGCCACTCGATCGCGGTTCAGCAGCTCGTCGCGATCAGCCGCGCGATGGTGACCGACGCGAAGGTCCTCGTCCTCGACGAGCCCACGTCGAGCCTGGACCGCGGCGAGGTCCAACAGCTCTTCAGCGTCATGCGCGACCTGCGGTCCCGCGGCGTCGCGATCCTCTTCGTCACGCACTTCCTCGACCAGGTGTTCGAGATCGCGGACCGGTGCACGGTCCTGCGCAACGGCCGGCTCGTCGGCGAGTACCCGGTGGACGAGCTGTCCCCGGGCGCGCTCGTGTCGCTCATGCTGGGCCGCGAGCTCGAGGACCTCGCCGCGCTCTCGAGCGCGTCGGGCCGGCCCGTGGACCGGTCCGGGACGCCCGTCGTCCGCGCGACGGCGACGGGGCGCAGAGGCGTCATCGAGCCCACGGACGTCGCGGTCTACCCCGGTGAGGTGGTGGGCATCGCGGGGCTCCTCGGTTCGGGTCGCACCGAGCTCGCCCGGGTGCTCGCCGGCGCCGACCGCGCGGACTCCGGACAGATAGAGGTGGCGGGCGACGTGGTGCGGCTCACGAGCCCACGCCACGGGATCGACCGCGGCATCGCCTACTCGCCCGAGGACCGCCGCGCGGAGGGCATCCTCGGCGACCTGACCGTCGCCGAGAACATCGTGCTTGGCATCCAGGCGCGGCGGGGATGGCGCAAGCTCCGCAAGGCCGAGCAGGATGCGCTCGTGTCCGAGTACATCGCGGCCCTCGGCATCCGCCCCGCGAGCCCGAACGTGCTCATCCGCAACCTCTCGGGCGGCAACCAGCAGAAGGTGCTGCTCGCGCGGTGGCTTGCCACCGCGCCCGCGCTGCTCATCCTCGACGAGCCCACGCGCGGCATCGACGTCGGCGCGAAGGCCGACATCCAGAGCAAGGTGGCCGAGCTCTCCGAGCGAGGGCTGTCGGTCGTCTTCATCTCCTCGGAGCTCGAGGAGGTGCTGCGGCTCTCGCAGCGGATCGTCGTGATGCGCGACCGCCGCAAGATCGGCGAGCTGTCCTCCCACGAGACCGACGTGGACGGACTGATCGACTTCATCGCCCACGAGGGCCGGGAGGGAGTGGCGTGAACGCCATCGTCAAGCACCGGCTCTTCTGGCCCCTGGTGGTGCTGCTCGCCCTCATCCTGGTCAACACGCTGTCCCGGCCGACGTTCGTCCGCATCACCGTGCAGGACGGCCGGCTCTACGGCTCCCTCGTCGACATCCTGCGCAACAGCGCACCGCTGATGCTCGTGGCGCTCGGGATGACCCTCGTCATCGCGACCCGCGGTATCGACCTCTCGGTCGGCGCGGTGATGGCGGTCTCGGGCGCGGTCGCCCTCCAGATCATCCAGGACTCGGGCGACCCCGCGAACCCGGGCGTGCTGGCGGTGGCGATCGGCACCGCCACGCTCGCGGGCCTGGTCTGCGGGCTGTGGAACGGGTTCCTCGTCTCGGTGCTCGGCATCCAGCCGATCATCGCGACCCTCGTGCTCATGCTCGCCGGCCGGGGGATCGCGCTGCTCATCACGGGTGGATTCATCACGACGATCAACAGCGACCCCTACAAGTTCATGGCGCAGGGCTACGTCCTGGGGTTGCCCTTCGCGTTCTACGTCTCCCTGGCGGCGATCGCGGTCGTGGCCCTCGTCGAGCGCCGCACGGCACTCGGGGTGCTCACCGAGGCCGTCGGGATCAACCCCGCAGCGAGCCGGCTCGCCGGCGTGCGGGCGCGAAGCATCATCTGGGGCGCCTACGCGGCCAGCGGGCTGCTCGCGGGATTCGCCGGCCTCCTCTACAGCTCCAACATCATGGCGGCGGACGCGAACGCCGCCGGCCTCTACATCGAGCTCGACGCGATCCTCGCCGTGGTCCTCGGCGGCACGTCGCTGGCCGGGGGCACGTTCAGCATCGCCGGCACGGTCGTCGGGGGTCTTCACCATCCAGACCCTCAAGTCGACCATCACGTTCCTCGGGGTGCCGCCCGCCGTCACGCCCGTGTTCATGGCCGCGGTCGTCGTGATGGTCGTCCTCATCCAGTCGCACCGGCTCCGGCGATGGGTCGGCCGGCTCGGAGGACGGTTGCGCGCCACGGCTCCTCGCTCCGCCGACGGAACGGAGGTCGCGTGATGACCACCCAGACGGTGTCCCCGAACGAGGTGCGCACCGTGGCCGGGCCGCACCGGTTCATGGCACGGCACGCCTCGTGGATCCCGGTGTTCGCCGCCATCGCGATCCTCGTCGCCATGGTCGTCGGCGCGCAGCTCTACTTTGGCCGCTTCCTCACGCCGCGGCTGGTGTCGTCGATCCTGCTCGACAACTCCTACCTGCTGATCCTGGCCGTCGGCATGACGTTCGTGATCCTGACCGGCGGGATCGACCTGTCGGTCGGGGCCGTGATGTCGTTCACCGGGATGATGGGCGCGAGCCTGCTGCGGCAGGGGCTGCCGTCGTCGGTCGTCGCGCCCACCATGCTCGCGAGCGGCGCCGCGATCGGGCTGGGCATCGGGGTGCTCGTCCACTACTTCGACGTGCAGCCGTTCATCGCGTCGCTGGCGGGGATGTTCCTGGCCCGCGGGCTCGGCTTCGTCGTGAGCCTGAACTCGATCAAGGTCACCGACCCCGCGATCCTGTGGCTGCAGGGCACGCGGATCCAGGCCGCCCCAGGGAGCTGGTACCTCACGCCCACCGGCATCCTGGCGCTGCTGGTGGTCCTGGTGGGGGCCGGGCTGCTCGCGTACACGCGGTTCGGCCGCACCGTCTACGCGGTGGGCGGCAACGAGCAGTCCGCGCGGCTCATGGGCCTGCCCGTCGCCCGGACCAAGCTCCTCGCCTACGTCGTCAGCGGCACGTGCGCGGGGCTCGCCGGCGTCGTCTTCACGGCCTACACCGGCGCGGCCTACCCGCTCAACGGCATCGGCACCGAGCTGGACACCATCGCGGCCGTCGTGATCGGCGGCACGCTGCTGACGGGCGGCAGCGGGTTCGTCGTGGGCTCGATGATCGGCGTGTTCGTCTACGGGATGATCAAGACGATCATCAACTTCCTCGGCGTCGACCAGTCCTGGACGCGCATCACGATCGGGGCACTCCTCCTCGTCTTTGTCGTCGTCCAGCGCCTGATCGTCGCCCGGTCGGCCCGGCCCCGCTAGACCCGTCCGTGGCCGGCCGGGACGCCGCGCCGCCCGCGGCATGATGAGCACCATGGACGACGCGCTGCCGCTGGTGCAGGTCACCGGCGCCACCGTGCGTTTCCGCTCGGACACTGCGCTCGACGGCGTCGACTTCCGCATGTTCCCCGGCGAGGTCCACTCGCTCATGGGCGAGAACGGCGCCGGCAAGTCGACGCTCATCAAAGCCCTCACCGGCGCGCTGCCGCTCGACGCCGGGGTCATCCGCATCGCGGGTGAGGCCGTGCAGTTCGCCACACCACGCGACGCGCAGCGGGCCGGGATCAGCACGGTGTACCAGGAGATCGACCTCCTGCCCAACCTCACCGTGGCGGAGAACATCGCGCTCGGGCGCGAACCGCGCCGCCGGCTCGGCTCGATCGACTGGCCTGCGACGCGCCGGCTCGCGCGCGAGGCGCTGGGGACCCTCGGCCTGGACATCGATCCCGCCTCGATGCTGGGGGCGCACCCCCTTGCCGTGCAGCAGCTCGTCGCGATCGCGCGCGCCATCTCGACGGACGTCAAGGTGCTCGTGCTCGACGAGCCGACCTCGAGCCTCGACCTCGACGAGGTCGCGGAGCTGTTCCGCATCATCCGCGAGCTCAAGGCGCGCGGCGTCGCGATCCTCTTCGTCTCGCACTTCCTCGACCAGGTGTACGAGATCTGCGACCGCATCACCGTGCTGCGCAACGGGCGGCTCGTCGGCGAGTACCTGACCACCGAGCTGCTGCGCATCGACCTCGTGCAGAAGATGCTCGGCCGCGCGGCCGGCGCGCTCGCGGAACGGCAGCGGGGCGACGGGCTGGGCGACGACCCTTCCGTCGCGCTCAGCGCCCGCGGCGTCACGGTCCTGCCGGGCATCGCCGGCGCCGACGTCGACCTGGTCCAGGGGGAGGTGCTCGGCGTCGCCGGGTTGCTGGGGTCCGGGCGGTCGGAGCTGGCCCGCGCCCTCACCGGGGTGGATCGGCTCGAGGCGGGCATCATCCGCATCGACGGCCGGGTCACGCGCCTGTCGAGCCCCCGCCGGGCGTTGTCGCTCGGCGTCGTGTACTCGTCGGAGAACCGGCGCACGGAGGGGCTCATCGGCGAGCTGAGCGTGCTCGACAACATCACGCTCGCGCTCCAGGCCCAGCGCGGGGTGGTGCGACGGATCCGGTCGGCGCGCCAGCGGGAGCTCGCCGCGAGCTGGGTCGAGGCGCTCGACATCCGGCCGCCCGACCTCGACCGGCCGGTCGGCAGCCTCTCGGGAGGCAACCAGCAGAAGGTGCTGCTCGCACGGCTGCTCGCGCTGTCGCCCCGCGTCATCGTGCTCGACGAGCCGACGCGCGGCATCGACGTCGGCTCGAAGGTCGAGATCCAGAACCTCGTCGGAGAGCTCGCCGACAACGGGCTGTCCGTGGTGTTCATCTCGGCGGAGCTCGAGGAGGTGCTGCGCGTCGGCACGCGGGTGGCGATCCTGCAGAACGGCCGCATCGTCGACGTCGTGCCGTCGGACGGCCTCACGCCGGACTCGCTCCTGGCCCTGGTGGCCCGGCCGGACGAGGACGAGCCGTGAGCGGGGACGGCGGGCGCACCGCCAACATCCTCGACGTGGCGCGGCTTGCGGGCGTGTCGCACCAGACGGTGTCGCGCGTGCTCAACGACCTGCCCAACGTGCGGCCCGCCACACGGGCGCGCGTCGAGCAGGCGATCGCGCAGCTGCGCTACAGCCCGTCGCCGGCGGCCCGTGCGCTCGTGACGCGCCGCACCCGCACGATCGGCCTGGTGACCCCGGTCGCCGCGGACTTCGGCCCGACTTCCATCGCGATGCACTTCAACGTCGCGGCCCGCGCCGCGCGCTACAACGTCGAGACCGTGAGCTCGCTCGAGTCCGAGCCGGCCGACGTCCGGGCGATCGTCGAAGGGCTGCTGCGGCAGCGGGTGGACGCGATCGTGCTGGTCGTGGTCGACGTCGACGTCCTCGAGCTCGTCCGCGCGCTCGACCTCAGCGTGCCGGTGGTCGCGGCGGCCTCCGCCGCGCGGCGCAGCCCGCTCTTCGTGTCCATCGACCAGTACCGGGGCGCGCGGGCGGCAGTGCGACACCTGGCCGAGCTGGGCCACGAGCGCATCGTGCACCTCGCCGGGCCGCAGGGGGCGGCCGACGCGATCGAGCGCGTGCGGGGTTGGCGGGACGAGCTGGCGGAGCGCCGGCTGGAGGTCGTCGAACCGCTGCACGGCGACTGGTCGGCGGCCAGCGGCTACCGGCTCGGCTCACAGCTGGACGTCGGTCCCGGATCGGCCGTGTTCGTCGCCAACGACCACATGGCCATCGGGGTGCTGTCGGCCCTGGGGGAGCGCGGCCTGCGCGTCCCCGAGGACGTGAGCGTGGTCGGGTTCGACGACGTGCCCGAGTCCGGCTACCTCTGCCCCCCGCTCACCACGGTGCGCCAGGACTTCGCGGCGCTCGGCGAGCTGATGATGCAGAAGGTGCTGGTCGCGGTCGAGGAGCCCGACAACGTCACGGTCGACACGCCCTTGCCGACCCGCCTCGTCGTCCGGCAGTCGACCCGCGCCGCGCGGCCCTGATCCCTGGCTCGCCGGCGGCCGCCGCCCTACGCTCACCTCGACCGTCAACGGTGACGGTCGACGAGTGACAGGAGCTGAGCCCGTGACCAGCGCATCTCCGTCCGCGGCCGCCGGCCTGCCGCCGGACTTCCGCTTCGGGACGAGCACCGCGTCGTACCAGATCGAGGGTGCCGCGGCGGAAGACGGGAAGGGCCCGAGCATCTGGGACACGTTCACGGCGCAGCCGGGCCGGGTCGTCGACGGCACCACCGGGGACGTGGCGTGCGACCACTACCACCGCTGGCGCGAGGACGTGGAGCTGCTGCGCCGCCTGGGCGCCGACGGCTACCGGTTCTCGATCGCGTGGCCCCGGATCCAGCCGACCGGATCCGGGGCGGTCAACGAGGCCGGGCTCGCGTTCTACGACCGGCTCGTCGACGCCCTGCTCGAGGCCGGGGTGCAGCCGATGGCGACGCTGTACCACTGGGACCTGCCGCAGGCGCTGGAGGACGCGGGCGGCTGGCTCAACCGCGACACCGCGCTGCGGTTCGGCGAGTACGCCGGCCTCGTCGCCGAGCGGCTGGGCGACCGCGTCGCCCACTGGTGCCCGGTCAACGAGCCGAACGTCGTGACCATGAGTGGCTACGCGCTGACCGAGCTCGCCCCGGCGCGCGGCCTGCTGTTCGGAGCGCTGCCCGCGGCGCACCACCTGCTGCTCGGCCACGGCCTGGCGGTCCAGGCCTTGCGCGCCCGCGCGTCCGGCCAGGTGGGCACCGCGACGAACCACGTGCCGGTCTGGCCTCTGGCGCACGACGAGGCCGACGTCACCGCCGCGGGGTTCCTCGACCTGCTGTGGAACCGGCTCTTCGCCGACCCGATCCTGCTGGGCCGTTACCCGGACGCCTTCGTCGAGGCCATGCCGGGCCCGGTCGCCGACGACCTGGCGCTCATCTCGCAGCCGCTCGACTTCTACGGCCTCAACTACTACAACCCCATCGGTGTGCGGGCGGCTCCCGCCGGTGCGCCGATCCCGTTCGAGTACGCCGACCTGACCGGCTACCCGACGACGGACTTCGGCTGGCCGATCGTCCCGGCGGCGCTGACCGACCTCCTCGTGGACTTCCGCGACCGGTATCCGGCGATGCCGCCGATCGTCATCACGGAGAGCGGCTGCTCGTTCGGCACCGGGCCCGACGAGCACGGCGTGGTCGACGACCAGGTGCGCATCGACTACCTCGACGCCCACGTGCGGGCGGTCGCGGACGCCGTGGCGCGCGGCGTCGACGTGCGCGGCTACTACTGCTGGTCGCTCATGGACAACTTCGAGTGGGCCCACGGCTACACGCAGCGGTTCGGGCTGGTCCACGTGGACTTCGACACGCTCGTCCGCACGCCCAAGCGGTCGTTCGACTGGTACGCCGACCTCGTCCGCACGCACCGCGCCGGCCGCTCGTGAGCACGCCCGTCGTCCCGCCGTCCCTCCCGCCCGTCACACCGCCCGCCGCCCCGCTCCACCGGGCGCTCGCCGAGCCGACGGAGCGGACGTCGAGGCTCTGGGTGCTGTGGGTCGTCCTGGCGAGCATCGGCCTGTGGTCGGGGTTCTTCGGTCCGATCCAGGTGCTGCTCGCCGAGCAGGCCGCAGCGGTCTCACCCGGCCACAAGGCGGCGGTGCTGTCGCTGGTCACGGGCGTGGGTGCGGCCGTGTCCATGGCTTCGAACCCGATCTGGGGCGCGTTCTCCGACCGGACGACGCTGCGCATCGGCCGCCGGCTGCCCTGGGTCGTCGGCGGCGCGGCCGGCGGCGCGGTCGCGATGCTCGTGCTGTCCGTGGCGCACAGCATCTGGCTCATGGTGGTGGGCTGGTCGCTCGCGCAGGCCGCGCTCAACGCGATGCTCGCCGCGATCACGGCGGCCGTCCCGGACCAGGTGCCCACGCGGGAGCGGGCCACCGTGGGAGGCATCGTCTCCATCGCGCAGACCGCCGGTGTCGTCGTCGGCTCCGGGATCGCGGCGGCGACCGGCAGCATCGCCGCCGGCTACCTCACGGTCGCCGCGGTGCTCGTCGTGACGACGCTGCCCTACTCGCTGCGCTCGCGGGACATCCCGTTGCCGGCCGAGCTGCGCCCGCCGTTCGCCTGGGGCGAGTTCTGGCGCTCCTTCTGGGTCTCGCCGCGGCGCTACCCCGACTTCGGGTGGGCCTGGATCACGCGGTTCCTCATGAACCTGGGTAACGCCTTCCTGATCCTCTACCTCCTCTACTACCTCACCGACGAGGTCGGCCTGTCCGGCGACGACGCCGCGACCGGCGTGTTCCGGCTCACCGCGGTGTACGGGGCGGTCACGGTGGTCACCGCGATCGCCGGCGGCTGGTGGTCCGACCGGGTCGGGCGCCGCAAGGTCTTCGTCATCTGGTCCGGCCTGGTCACCGCCGCGGCGCTCCTGCTGTTCGCGCTGGTCCCGACGATGTCCGCCGCCTACGCGGCCGCCGTCGTGCTCGGCGTCGGGTTCGGCGCCTACCAGGCGGTCGACTTCGCGATGATCACGCAGGTGCTGCCGGCCGCCCGCGACCGCGGCAAGGACCTCGGCGTCATCAACATCGCCAACGCGATGCCGCAGGTGCTCGCGCCGGCGTTCGCGGCCGGCGTGCTGGCCGTCGGGCTCGGGTACCGCGGGCTGTACATCCTCGCGGCGGCCGTCAGCGTGCTCGGGTCGGTGCTGGTGGTGAGGATCCGGTCACTGGCGTGACGTAGCCGCGCGGCACCGTGGCGCGCCCGGGACCGCTACGGCATGCGGCAGGCGTCGGACACCGTGACGAAGTGCAGGTCAGGCCCGGCCGCCAGCGAGAAGTCCTCCGGCTCGCCCTCGGCGACGTCGAGCACGAAGACGTCCTGGTGCCAGGCCTCGTCGAGCCGCTTGTCGATGTAGAACGGGCAGCCGTCGATCTCGCCGAGCAGCACGTCGAGGCTGCCGACGATGAGCTCCCCCAGCGGGTAGCACATGGGGACGCTGCCGGCGCAGCAGCCTCCGGACTGGACGAACATCACGGGCTCCCCGCGGGCGGCGCGGAGGCGAGCGATCGCCTCGCGCGCCGCCGGGGTGGCCGTGATCCGTGACGCGGCCGGCTCGGGCATGGCCTAGAAGAAGCCGAGCGGCTGGTCGGAGTAGCTGACGAGGAGGTTCTTCGTCTGGCTGTAGTGGTCGAGCATCATCCGGTGGTTCTCGCGGCCGACGCCGGAGATCTTGTAGCCACCGAACGCGGCCCCGGCCGGGTAGGCGTGGTAGCAGTTGGTCCAGACGCGGCCGGCCTTGATCTTGCGCCCCATCTTGTAGGCGCGGTTGCCGTCCCGCGTCCAGACGCCGGCGCCCAGCCCGTAGAGGGTGTCGTTGGCGATCTCCAGCGCCTCCTCGTCGGTCTTGAACGTGGTCACGGCGAGCACGGGGCCGAAGATCTCCTCCTGGAACACCCGCATCTTGTTCTCGCCCTTGAGGACGGTCGGCTCGTAGTAGTAGCCGTCGGCGTGCTCGTCGTCCACGGCGGCGCGCTTGCCGCCGATGAGCACCTCGCACCCCTCGCCGCGGCCGATCTCGACGTACGAGGCGATCTTCTCGATCTGCTGCTTGGAGACCTGCGGGCCGACCATCGTGTCGGTGTCCAGCGGGTCGCCCTGCTTGATCGCGGCGATCCGGGCGAGGCAGCGCGCCATGAACGGCTCGTAGATGCTCTCGTGGATCAGGGCCCGCGACGGGCAGGTGCACACCTCGCCCTTGTTGAACGCGTAGAGCACGAGGCCCTCGATCGCCTTGTCGAGGTAGGCGTCGTCGTGGTCCATCACGTCCGCGAAGAAGATGTTGGGCGACTTGCCGCCCAGCTCCGTGGTGGAGGGGATCAGGTTCTGGGCCGCGTACTGCATGATCAGCCGGCCGGTGACGGTCTCGCCGGTGAACGCGATCTTGGCGATCCGCGGGTTGGTCGCCAGGGCCTTGCCGATCTCGGCGCCGGGCCCGGTGACGACGTTGATGACGCCCGCCGGGACGGCGCTGGAGATGACCTCCATGAGCTTGAGGATCGACCACGGCGTCGGCGAGGCGGGCTTGAGCACGACGCAGTTCCCGGCTGCGAGCGCGGGCGCGAGCTTCCAGGCCGCCATGAGCAGCGGGAAGTTGAACGGGATGATCTGCCCGACGACGCCCAGCGGCTCCCGGAAGTGGTACGCGACGGTGTCCTTGTCGATCTCCGTCGTGGTGCCCTCCTCCGCGCGTGCGGCCGCGGCGAAGTAGCGGAAGTGGTCGATCACCAGCGGGATGTCCGCGTTGAGCGTCTCCCGCACGGGCTTGCCGTTCTCCCAGCTCTCGGCGACGGCCAGCATCTCCTTGCTGCCCTCGACGAGGTCGGCGATCGCGTTGAGCACGGCGGCGCGCTCGGCGCCGGTGGTCTCGCCCCACGCATCCTTGGCGGCGTGCGCGGCGTCCAGGGCGAGCTCGACGTCCTCAGGGGTGGAGTCGGCCACCTCGGTGATCGGGCGGGCGGTCGCTGGCGTGAGGTCCACCCGGTACTTGCCGTGGGTGGGGGCGATCCACTTGCCGCCAATGAAGTTCTCGTAGCGGGGTTCGACGGAGACGATGCTGCCGGGCTGACCCGGAGGGACGTACTTCATGGCGGTGCTCCCTAGGACGTCGTTGTCGCTTGCGGCTGCGACGTTAGGTCGGCCTTCGTTGCAACGACGTTGCGCGCCAGGTCAGAGGGGATCAGGCGAGGTGGCGACGGCGTCCGGCCGATGCGGCCACGCCGAGCTGCCGGTCGAGCCGCGCCAGCTGCCCCGCCGCGAGCGGCCGCAGCGGAGAGGACGGGCCGAGCGTCCGGAGCTGCGCCTGCCACATCTCGTAGTCGTCCGCGCCCCACGCCGAACGGGTCCAGGTCGACATCAGGTCGGGCTCGCGGGAGGTGAGCACCGCCTGCCGCAGCGACGCGTCCAGGTTCTCGCGCAGCCGCACGACCCCGGGGGCGACCGACGCCGGCAGCAGCGGTCCGCGGTACCGGCGCAGCGCGGCCGCGTCGTCGCCCGTGGCGAGCCGGGCGTCGACCTCCAGCCAGTCCGCCGAGATCTCGGCCGACAGCCGGTAGGGGCGCGACGCGAGCAGCTCGTCGCCGAGCAGGTGCCGGAGCCGGTTCATCTCGGCCCGCAGCGTCGAGGTGGTGCTGTCCTCGGGGTACAGCAGCACGGCGAGCTCGTCGCCCGACAACCCCCGCGGGGCCGACGCCAGGAGCAGCATGATCTCGCTGTGCCGGGGGCTGAGGCTGAGCCGATGCGCCCGGCCACGCTCGTCCACGATCGTCAGCAGCGAGTGCGACCTGCCGAGGGACTCCAGGTGCACGCGCAGGTGCCCGGGTGCCGGCTCGTCGTCCCGCGCGCGGCGGATCAGTCCCTCGCGCGCGAGCTCGGACTCGGCGAGCCTGGCCGCGGCGCGGACCAGGGCGGTGGTCTGCGGGACGACGACGTCGGCGTCTCCGGTGATGTCGAGCACGCCGAGCAGCGACTGGGTCACGGGATCGTGGATGGGGGTCGCCGCGCAGCTCCAGCGGTGCGCCGCGAGGCGGAAGTGCTCGGCGCCGATGATCTGGGTCGTGGCGTCCAGGGCCAGGGCGAGGCCCGGCGCGTTGGTGCCCGCCATCCGCTCGTCCCAGTTGCTGCCCTCGACGAAGCCCATGGCCTCCGCCTGGCGCAGCGTGCTCGGCGAGCCGCAGACCCACAGGAGCTGCCCGGCCGCGTCGGCCACGGCCATGATCGCGTCGGAGTCCCGCGCGGCCTGGCCGAGCACGTCGTCGAGCAGCGGGAACACCTGGGCCAGGGGATGGGCCTCGCGGTAGTCGCGCAGCGCACCGGCCGGCAGGGTGATCGGTGCGTCGACCGACTCGACCTGGACACCCGCGGCAGCCGAGCGGAACCACGACTCGGTCACCAGAGCGCGCACCTGCGGCTGCGAAGGCACGGCGCCTATTAGAACCCCGCCGGGTATGCGTCGCCAACGCTCGATCTGCGTTGCCCGCCGCTCTACCGGAGGCTCCTCCGCTTCGGAGGTAGGCTGGAAGAAGCGGAGGCTCCTCCGCATGGCTGCCGAGACAGAGGACGGGACATGGTGGGACGCAGCGTGGTGATCACAGGAGCGACGTCGGGGATCGGCCGTAGCGCCGCCGCCCAGCTGGTCCGGACCGGCTGGGACGTGTGGGTCGCCGGCCGGAGCCTGGAGCGCGCGGCGGAGGTGGCTGCCGAGGTCGGCGGGCGCGCCCTCGAGCTCGACGTCACCGACGGCGCAAGCATCGCCGCGGCCGCCGCGGCGGTCGACCACCTCGACGCGCTCGTGAACAACGCCGGCATCCAGCCCGACTACGTCGTGGGGTTGCTGGACGCCGATCCGGAGCTCTTCCGGACGGCCTACGAGACCAACGTCTTCGGCGTCGTCGCGGTCACCAACGCGCTGCTGCCGACGCTGCGCCGCTCGTCGTCGCCACGGATCGTTAACGTCTCGAGCGGCACCGCGTCCTTCGGGTGGAGCACGGGTCCCAATCCCCAGTTCGACCACGAGGCCGCGGCCGGCAACGGTGGCCGCTTCGCGGTCTACCGGTCCTCGAAGGCGGCTCTGAACGCCCTGACGCTGTACTACGCGCAGGCGCTCGCGGCCGAAGGTTTCCTGGTCAACGCCCTGGCCCCCGGCGCTCGCCGGACGAACCTCAACCCGGGCATGCAGAGCGTCGGTCTCACCACCGGCCGCGGTGGCGACCCCGCCGAAGGTGCGGCGGGCATCGTGGCGCTGCTGGGACTGCCGGCGGACGGGCCGACCGGGTCCTTGTTCTCCTACGACGGGACGGTCGCACCCTGGTAGCGGTCCGGGTGCGCGCGGGGCGCGCGGTGACGGTCGACCCTTCTGCCGGCCGCGAGGGAGGCGTCACACCCCCGCCCTAGCGTTGCCCAGGTGCATCGGGTGTACGTCGACGAGACGAAGGCCAAGGGGTACGTCCTGGCGGCAGCGGTCGTACTCCCCGCGGACGCCACAGAGATCCGCAAGGCCGTGCGGGGCCTGATCGCACCCGGTCAGACGAGGGTCCACATGAAGGCGGAGAAGACCCCTCGCCAGCACGCGATCTTGTCCTCGCTGGTCGCTCTCGCCATCACCGTGACCCTCTACGAGGCGGACTCCAGGAATCACCGCACGGACATCGCGCGTCGACGGGCCTGCCTCAGCCATCTGGTCCATGACCAGGCAGGACTCTGCGAGCACCTGGTGCTCGAGTCCGACGTCACGCAGGACGCCCGCGACCGGCAAGCCCTGATCGAGCTGACAAGGGCTGCAGGTTGCCGAGGCACCATGACGTACGAACACTGAACTGCGACCGCTGAACCGCTGCTGTCCATCCCGGACGCGGTCGCGCGGGCGTGGGCACGCGGCGCCGACTGGCGTCGGCGCGTCGAGCCAGTCGTTGAACGGATCGTGTCCGTGTAGCTGGGTCGGGACGTGCGAAAGGCCCGTGCGCCACGTCCCAGACGGGTCACGAGCCTTCGACTTCCACGAGGATCACCTCCCCGGGCGGCTACGAGTCTAGGTTGCGGGACACCGCTCTCGCCAGGGTTCGGCCGGGCCATCCGCAGCAGATCCCCCGGAGTCGCCTCTTGGGTGCTCGGAGAACCGCGGCGAGGTACTGAGGTCGATCGCCAGAACGGCGAAGGGCCCGCTCCCCGCGCAACCGCAGGTCACAGGCCCTTCCGACGCGGAGGATGGGGGATTCGAACCCCCGAGGGTGTTACCCCAACACGCTTTCCAAGTGCCCGCCCGGGGGTAGTGGCGGACGACGGCGGATACGTCGATGCAGGTGACGGCTCTGCCGGGCAGTCCGTTCATGACACCGAACAGCCCGACGCAGAGGACAACTGCAACCGAAACTGCAACCCCTGCGGCAACGCGTAGCCGTGCGAGGCCATCCTCCGGTTGACCTGGGTCAGTTGCTGACTACGGCTGTGAACGCCTCGTCGAGCAGCGTGCCGAGCGGAACAGTGCCACCGCGCAGTGTCCATTCGGCAAGTGCGACGTCGAGGCACGCGAGTGCGGCTTGGATGACGGTCCGCGCGCGGTACTGCCTCGTGTCTTCCGGGCCGTCGAGGCGTGCGGTGATGACGGGCTCGAGCATCAACGCCCACGCGTTGTGCTTCTCGGTGTTGCGCGCACGCAGGGAAGCGGTGCTCATCATGACGCGCATCGAACGCAACCAGGGCTCCGTGGCAGCGCCCGCCTTCTCAGCCACCGGGTCCAGGGCACGCCGAAGCGCCGTCCACGCGCTCTCATCGTCGGGGCGCTGAGCTGCGGCGTCGCGGACGACTCCTCCGAACGGCGCCGGGTCCTCAATCACGACGTCTTCCTTCGTCGCGAAGTACCGGAAGAACGTCCGCGACGACATCCCGACCGCGGCTGCGATGTCATCGATCGTCGTGGCGTCGAAGCCGCGCTCGTCAAACAGCCGTACCGCCTGGTCGGCGACGTGATCGCGCACCGACGAGCGCGCGAGGTCTCTCAAGCCCACGGGCGGCTCGCTGGTCGGGTTCGGCACGTTGTGACGGTACCACCGGTGACATCCTGCGACCACTGTGTCATGAACTGACAGATGGGGCGTATAGTGAACGAACCACGACGAAGGGAACGACATGCAGCAGCGCACTCTGGGCCAGCAGGGCCTGACGACGTCGGCCATCGGCTACGGCGCAATGGGCATCAACCTCGCTTACGGCCCCAGCGACGAGCAGGAGGGCGTCGAGACCATCCGACGCGCCTTCGACCTCGGCGTGACCTTCATCGACACCGCGCAGGTCTACGGCTGGGGTGAGAACGAAAAGGTCGTCGGACGAGCCGTGAAGGACTTCCGCGACCAGGTGCAGATCGCGACCAAGTTCGGCTTCACCAAGGAGTGGGGCTACGACAGCCGCCCCGAGAACATCCGGTCTGTGATCGACGACAGCCTCCGGTACCTCGGCACCGATCACGTCGAGCTGTTCTACCAGCACCGCGTCGACCCGAACGTTCCCATCGAGGACGTCGCCGGCACGGTCAAGGAGCTGATCGACGCCGGCAAGGTGAAGTACTTCGGGATGAGTGAAGCCGGCCCGGAGACGATCCGTCGCGCACACGCGGTGCAGCCGGTCACCGCGCTGGAGACCGAGTACTCGCTGTTCGAGCGGGACGTCGAGGCGCTGTTTCCGACCCTCGACGAGCTGGGCATCGGCTTCGTGCCGTACGCGCCGCTCGGACGCGGCTTCCTCACCGGCACCGCAAAGCCGGCGAAGGAGTACGACGAATCCGACTTCCGTCGAACCGACGCACGGTGGCAGCCGGGCAACTTCGAGAAGAACGTTGACGCCATCCGACAGCTCACCGCTCTGGCTGAGTCCAAGGATGGCACGGTGGCTCAGCTCGCCCTCGCATGGTTGCTGACCCGGGGAGAGCACATCGTGCCCATCCCTGGCACCCGCAACGCCAAGCGCATCGCCGAGAACGCCGGCGCCGCCGACTTCTCACTCAGCGACGAGGACCTGGCCCGCATCGACGAGATCCTGCCGACCGGCGGCTACGGAGCCCGATACTCCGCGGCGACCCTCCCCAACTGGCAGTAGCGCACACTCACGGTGGACAAGCGCGAGCGCACCGCCATCCGAGTGGCAGGGGCGGACGACGGCGGATACGTCGGTGCAGGTCACGGCTCTGCCTAGCAGTCCGTTCATGACGCCGGACGGCCCCACGTCGAGGACAACTGCAACCAGAACTGCAACCCCTACGGCAACGTGTAGTAGGCGCCACGACGTTGGCCGTGCCGCGTGAGGCGCCCGCCGTCCACCAGCCCGGTCAGGAGCGTCAGCACGCGGGCGCGGTCCAGGCCCGTGCGCCTGCGGACGTCCTCGTTCCTGATGCTGCCTTCCGCGGCCATCGCAAGCACCACATCCTCGAGCCCGGCTTGGTCGAGCCTGAGCCCGGCCGGCGGCCCGAGATCCTTTGCCAGCACGTACGCGGAGCCGCCCCGGGTGCCCGTCTGCGCGAGGTATCCCTGGTCGCGCAGCCGTTGCAGTGCGTTGCGGGCGTGGACGCTGTCGGCGTCGAGGAGGTCGCGCACGGAGGCATTGGTCAGGACCTCACCCCGTGCCGCGTGCAGCAGCAAGATGCGGTCGGCGGACCGGATGTCGCCGCGCTCCTCGATCTCCGAGATCCACGCCCGCTCCTGCGGCGTCACGGTCGTGCCGAGCCGGAGCGTGACCTCGACGTGAGTCGCGTCGGCGTCGAACTCGGGTGGCTCGAGAAGGGCGGCCTCCATCACGTCCTGCATGACATCGACCCCGAGACCGGCGTCCTCGGCGAGTCGGAACCGCCGCAGCACCTTGATCGTGTCGAGGTTGCGGGCGGCGTTCTGCTCGCGGATGTTCTCCAGGGTGACCGGTTCGGGCAGGCCGCCGGGGGAGCGGACGACGACCCTGTCGGGGCGGATCTCGACGCGGACCGGCTGGCCGGAGACCTCGTAGGTGCGGTGTGCGACGGCGTTCGCGACGGCCTCTCGCAGCACGGCCTCCGGGATCCGGGGCAGCTCGTGGCGGTGCACCCCGAGGATGACGACATCGGAGCCGAGCTCGTCGAGCAATGCCCTGGTCGTCTCCTCCACCTGCTGGTTGACGGGTCCGGCGACCTCGTAGCGGCGGTCGTAGGGGTCGGCGTCCCCGCGGTAGCGGAACACCTCGACATACGCCTTCCCGAGGACGTCCGCGGGCCGGTCCAGCAGGTAGAGGGCGCCCGCTACGGTCAGCTGCGCGTCGTCGTCGGCCGCGACCAACAGGCCCGCCTCCTGCAGTCGGCGTGGCACGTCGTCCGACGACCAGGCGAACGCGGCGCGCACGCCCTCGACCAGCTCGGGGCTGGCGCTTGCCAGGTCCGCCGCCACCGGCGTGGCCTCGAACCGCGTCAACGCTCGCTCGCTGATGAAGCGGGCAAGCTCGGAATCGAAGAGCGGCACGTTCATCGCACCGCGACGGGTCATGACACGGCCGTCCTGCATCTGGGCGAAGCCCTCATGGCGACGCTGCACAGCAAGCACGAGCACGCTCTTGTCTGCGACAAGGAGGGCACGGAGCTCGTACCGGCCGGGGTTGCGCACACCGGCCACGATCCGATGGATCCGGGCCTGCGTCTCACCGTCCGTGGAGATGCCCTGCACGACACCGTCGTCGCGCACCCCGAGGAGGATCACCCCGCCGTCGGAGTTGGAGAACGCGGTCACCGCCTCCCGGATCTTCGTCTCCGGCAAACCCTGCTTGAACTCGACGTAGTCGCTCTCACCAGGGAACTCGACGTGGAACTGGTCGGCCGGCAGCGCCATCGGCAGGTCGCGCGGCCCTGCCTCATGGAAGAGCGGATATGCCATACTTCTCTCGCCCCGTTCGTCAGAGCCACAAGTATGGCATAACGGCATCCATCGCGCGGCCGAGCCACCGCGCCCGCCGCAGCGACCGACGCGGCGATCAAGCGGTACGAGCGTGGCCCGCGGAGTTGGGGCGCAGTCACGTCTCAGCGCGAAGGCGGGCGTCGATCGCTGAGATGTCGAGCTGGCCGGCGCGTGCGAGGACGTCCGCAGGCTTGGCGGGGCCGAACGTCAGTCGGAGGAGCTCCAGGTCGTCGCGCACCAGTCGTCGTCCGTCGACCGCATCGGCGAGGAGCATGAGAAGTTCGTCGTATCCGTGCGGCCCGCCGCAGTCCTCGGGTGGGCAGGCTCGTTGACCGTCGAGCAGCGCCGCTGGTGGATCCTGATCCGCGCGGGGACTCCGCGTGTCAAGCCGCAGCAAGTGGTCCCAGCCGTCGCCGAAGTCGTACGTGTAGCGCAGCTCGTCGCCAACGGCCTTGAGCACTTCGTCGAGCCGGACGTCCGCCTCGGCGACGCCCTCGTCGCCCTCCTCGATATCGAACGCCGTCAGGTAGCGCTCCACCGGCCCGTGGACCTGCGGGTCCGCGAGCATGAACTGATGCAGGTGGGAGTCCGTCCAGCCCATCGCGGTCTGCAGGATCGGGTGCAGCGAGTCGAGGGTGAGCGTTGACGGGACCTCTATCAGGCGCCAGATCGTCGGATCGGTGTCCAGCAGGTCGACCCTGATCCGGTAGGTGAAGCCCCCGGGCACTGGCGGGCGGTGGCCGGGACCGGGCGTCGGACGACGAGAGGGCATGGTCACATCATGCCCATCGGGGGCAGGGGCCGATGAGGGCAACCGCAACCAGAACTGCCACCAAAGCGCAGGTCAGGGCGTTGAACGAAGCGTGCTTCCTGGACGTCCGCGACAACAAAGGGCCCGCGCCCCGCGCAATCGCAGGTCACAGGCGCTTCCGACGCGGAGGATGGGGGATTCGAACCCCCGAGGGTGTTACCCCAACACGCTTTCCAAGCGTGCGCCATAGGCCACTAGGCGAATCCTCCCGGCCGGACGAGGATACCGGACCCGACCCGGGACCAGGCACGCCCAGCGACGCGCGAGGTGGGGGAGGGGAGGGGCGCACCACACATCGCCTTCGTCGTGCGACAAGCCCAGCCGCACCGGCTCGCCGACGCCGTGGGCGCCTACGGAGCGGCGGGCGCCGTGATGTCCGCCAGGAGTGCCACGAGCTCCTCGGTCTCGCGGGTCCTGGGCGCTCCGCTGAAGCCCATCGCTGCGGGGACCTGGCTGAGCTGGTAGATGGGGAGACGGTGCGCCCAGCCGGGCAGGTTGGCGACGTCCGTGACCACCGCGGCCTTCACCGACGGCGGGCTGTCGAGGCCCGCGAAGGTGTCGTTGAGCTGGATCGACGCGGCCGACGCGTCGATCCAGGCTTGCCACACGGACGCGGTCTCCGGCCCTCGACCAGCGTGCGGGCGCCACGGCGCCCAACGGGACTCGGACGCATCGACGACGAGCAGCACGCCGTCAGAGCTGACCAGGAGGTGGGACAGGGGCGCCGAACCGGCCACGGTGCGGTCGTGCAGCACGACGAGACCACGGACAGCATGAAGTCGTCGGGCGACGCTGTGCTCGATGCGCAGTCGGCGCGACAGCCGGTTTGTTGCGGCGGTCAGGTCTAGTCGAGTGGCGACGGCCAGCCCGAGGAGGACGGCAGCGCAGGAGCCCACGACGATGCCCGGGATGCTGTATCCCGGGCCGAGCTGGGCGAGGCGCCGGACCCAGAGTGCGGCACCGATCGCCACAGTGATCGCCGCACCGGCCGCCGCACCACCTCGGGCTCGGTCCGCGGCGCGGGACCGGTCACGGCGCCGTCGTGTGGAACGTCCTGGGCGGCCTGCCGCGCGCGAGTCCACGGCCGGACTGTAGAACCACGCGCTCATCGCGTCAGCGGAACGGCCCGTAGGGAGCGCTCAGGGCGCTGCCGCCCAGGGACAGGCGGGGCCTGCGAGGCCCGATGCTGGTGCCGCACCAGACCGCGAGTGTCGTGCGGCTCGTCGGACCTGGGTGCAGCTGCTTCATGGCGCCGCCGGTCGCCGAGCGCTCAGCGTGGTGGACCCGCCGCCACCCGCTCCAGCAGCTCGGCGTGCGTGCCGCGCAGGCCGAACAGGGACTCGAACCACCAGGTCGCACCGACCTCGGCGTAGGCGGGCGCCAGGCCGGCCGCTCCCGGCGGCGTCGCTCCCATCACGGCGACGTCGAACCCCGCGCCCGGACGCTGCGCGCGCAGGTAGGCGAGGTCCGCGGCGACGTTCTCGGGTGGGTACACCACGCGCTGGGTCTCGTCGATGCTGCCGATCACCCAGCCGTCCCACCGCGCGGCCCGCCGCAGCGCCGGCCGGGAGGAGCCGCCGATCCAGACCGGCACGCGGGGTGCCTGCGTCGCCCGCGACGCGACCTGCGCCTCGGTCACCGTGGAGTGCTGCCCGACGAACGTCACCTTCTCGCCGTTGCAGAGCCGCGTGACCAGCGACAACGCCTCGTCGGCCAGCGCCGCCCGCTCCCGCGCCGGACGCAGCTCGCCGTACGCGCCGAGATCGAAGTCCACCCCCAGCCCGGCGCCGAGGGTCACGCGCCCGCCGGAGAAGGCGTCCACCGCGTGCACCGAGCGGGCCAGCAGCTGTGGCGGGTACCGGGGGACCGGCGACACAGCCGTGACCAGCCGCAGCCGCGACGTCGCGGCGGCCACCGCGGTGAGCGTCACCCACGGGTCGCCGACGCCACCCCAGAACGTGCAGTGATCCCAGACGGCGAGCGCCTCCCAGCCGGCCGCCTCGGCCGCCACCGCCAGCTCCACCACGGGCCCCGGCTCGGCGTACGGCCCGAGCGGCACCACCTCGATGCCGTACCTCACGTGAGCGCCCCCTCGCGTCCCTCGTCGTCCGCCACGCACGCTAGCCCGGCCCGCCGACACGGCCCCCTCAGGGCGTGGGCAGCCGCACCACGGTGGCGCCGAGGAACGTCGCCTCGTCGGGATCGTGCGTGATGAGCAGCGTCGTCCGCCCGTCCAGCCGGTCGCGCACCCACGCGAGCGTGCGCGCCTTCGCGTCGGTGTCCAGCCCGGTGAAGGGCTCGTCGAGCACGAGCACGTCCGACGGCGCGAGCACGCCCCGCACGATCGCCACCCGCCGCCGTTGGCCGCCGGACAGCGCCCGCACCGGCTTGTGCAGCGACTCGTCGGCCAGGCCGACGGCCCCCAGCTCGTCCTCCACGAACGCGCGCGTGGCGGAGCGCGGCAGCACCAGCCGGACGTTGCCGACCGCCGTGAGGTGCGGCGCCAGGCGGTTGTCCTGGAACACCGCCGCGCCCCGCAGCCCGGCCAGGCCGGAGATGGTCCCGGAGCTCGGGGGTTCCAGCCCGAGCAGCAGGCGCCCGAGCGTCGTCTTGCCCGAGCCGTTGGCCCCGAGCACCGCGGTGACGGTCCCGGGGGCGAGCGTCAGCGAGAGGTCGCGGAGCACGACGAGTGACCCGTAGGCCTTGGTGACCGACGAGAACGTGATCACGACGCGCCCCCGTTCGCCAGCCGCCGCTCCAGGAGCGACAGCAGCCACAGCACCAGCCGCTCGAACGCGAACGCGACGAGCACCACCACGGCGGTCCACGCGAACACGTCGGCGGTCTCGAGGTACATCCGGCCCTGGTACAGCCGGTCGCCGATGGTGCCCGACGGCAGCCCGATGACCTCGGCCGCG
Source organism: Actinomycetes bacterium (assembly GCA_021793115.1). The sequence continues at coordinate 22,538 of JAJYTJ010000044.1, forward strand.
ATGCCGCTCTTCCACGCGAGGCCCACGCCGGTGCGGCAGCCCGCGGCGAAGTAGGGCAGCACGCCGGGCACGTCGATCGCGCCCAGCCGCCGCCACCGGGGCACCCGGAACACCGAGGCCATCTCCAGCAGCGACCGGTCGCGCTCGAGGATCCCCGAGTACACGGTCGCGTGGATGATCGGCAGCGTCATGAGGAACGAGACGATGGTCGCCAGCCGCGACGGGTCCGCCCAGATGAGCACCAGGATGATGAAGCTCACCACCGGCGTGGAGCGGATGGTGGCCACCAGCGGCGCGACGAGCGCCTGGGTCCACCGCGAGGCCGCGGACAGCGCCGCGAGCAGCACGCCGACCACCGCCGCGAGCAGGAAGCCGACCGTGATCCGGCCGAACGTGCGGCCTACCGCGGACCAGAAGCCGAGCGTCGGCACCAGCTGCGTCAGCCGGACCGAGACCTCCCACGGCCCGACGAGCAGCACGCGGGAGCCCACGGCGAGCGACGCGCCCTGCCACACGGCCAGCCAGAAGGCGACGGCCAGCAGCGGGCGCGCCACCCGCCAGGGATCCTGACGAGCGGGGAGTGAGGCTCCCGGCTCAGGAACCGAAGTAGAAGTCATCGCCGGGCATGCTGCCACCGACCGACTTCGGATCCGCGGCGAACAGCACCTGCAGGTAGCTGGACAGCGCCGTCTTCATCTGCGCGCCCGCGATGTACGTGACGTGGCTGCCAGGGATGGCCGCCTGCGCGAGGGGTGCCGCCGGCACGATGCCCGCCTTGGCGATGAGGGCCGCGGCCGCCGCGGCGTCGTCGTTCGTGTACGCCGTCGACGCCTGGTAGTCCGAGAGGAAGTCCGCGAAGGCCGCGGGGTGGGCCTTGACGAACGCGGTGCGCACGACGAGCACGCCGGTGATGAGCTGCGAGCCGGCCGGGCTCACCTTGGTCCACTCGGTGGTGAAGTCGAAGACCGACCGCACCGCGGGGTTCTGCTTCTCGACCACCGTGACGTACGGCTGCGGCAGCACCGCGAGCGTGCCGGGCGTGGCGGCCAGGCGCGAGCCCAGCGCGGTGGCCTCGGCCTCGAACTGGATGTTGACGTCCTTGGCCGGGTTCAGGCCGTTCTTCTCCAGCAGGTAGTCGAGCGTGTACTCCGGCGTGGTGCCCTTGCCGGTGGTCCAGATCGTCTTGCCCTTGAGGTCGGCCCAGCTGTGCACCGAGTCGCCGTTCTCGACGAGCTGGAGCACGCCCAGGGTGTTGATCGCCGCGACCTGCAGCGCCGGGCCCGCCGCCGTCTTCGTCTGCTGGTAGAGCACGGCGGCGAGGTTGGACGGGATGAGCGCGACGTCGACCTTGCCCTGCACGAGCAGCGGGACCACCTCGTCGGGCGAGCCGTACATGGTGACCTTGTAGTCCTGCGTGCCGACGCCCTTGCTGGCGTCGTCCATGAGCTTGACCAGGCCCATCGTCGTCGGGCCCTTGAGCGACGCGATGGTCATGGTGACGTGCTCGGCCGGGGTGGTCGAGGCGGTGGTGGGGGCGCTGGGTGCGGTGGTGGCGGGCGCCGCCACCGTGCCGCTGCCGCAGCCGACGAGCAGCGCCGCGACCGCGACGGAGCCGACGAGGGCGTGAACGAGCCGCTTCATGGGCGTGTGAGCCTTCCGGGAGCGCTAGGGGCGGCGCCGACGGCGCCGTCGGGTACGGAGGTCAGCGCCGGAACGGCGCGTACTCCGTGTGGAGCAGGTGATGAGCCAGCTCCGAGTTCGGCTCGCCGAAGAACTCGTCATAGAGCCGAAGGATGTCGGGGTTCGCCTGCGACGTGCGCAGCGGGGAGGTCTTGTCGATGTTGACCAGGACCTTCTGCCGGGCGATGGCCTCGCCGGTGCTCGCGGCCACGGGG
>JAJYTJ010000045.1 GCA_021793115.1 Actinomycetes bacterium
CGGTCGCGGCCTACAAGAAGGTCCACCCGAACGTCACGATCAACGTCCAGCCGGTCCAGAACGAGGACCTCGACGGCAAGCTGCAGACCGCCCTCAACGGCGGCGACGCTCCTGACGTCTTCCTCCAGCGCGGCGGTGGCAAGCTCGCAGCGATGGTCGACGCCGGCTTCGTGAAGGACATCACGAACTCGCTGTCGGCCGCGACCAAGGCCGCGATCCCGGCGTCGGCGCTCGCCGCTGACTCCTACAAGGGCAAGGTCTACGCGATGCCGATGACCGTCCTGCCGGGCGGCTTCTTCTACAGCAAGGACCTGTTCGCCAAGGCCGGCATCACCTCGACGCCGAAGACGCTCGCCGACCTCAACGACGCCGTCACCAAGCTCAAGGCGGCGGGCATCGCCCCGGTCGCCCTGGGTGCCAAGGACGCGTGGCCGGCAGCCCACTGGTTCTACTGGTTCGCACTCCGCGAGTGCTCGCAGGACGCCCTGAACACCGCGGCGAACACGGCCAACCTGTCCGACCCGTGCTTCCTCAAGGCCGGTCAGGACCTGCAGACCTTCGCCGCCACCAAGCCGTTCAACGACGGCTTCCTGACGACCTCCGCCCAGCAGGGTGCCGGATCGTCGGCAGGCCTCATCGCGAACCACAGGGCCGCCATGGAGCTCATGGGCGCATGGGACCCGGGAGTCATCGGCTCCCTGACCCCCGACCAGAAGAACCTTCCTGACCTCGGCTTCTTCCCGTTCATCTCCGTTCCTGGCGGCGCGGGCGACCCGACGGCCATGATGGGCGGCCTGGACGCCTACTCCTGCTCGGCCAAGGCGCCGGAGCCGGCATGCACCGACTTCCTGAACTTCCTGGCCAGCGACGCGATCCAGACCTCGTACTCGGTGGCTGCCTCGGCTCCGCCGGCGTCGACCCAGGCCGCCGCTGCGGTGACCGACCCGCTGCTGAAGGAGATCATGGGCTACAACCAGAAGGCGGCTTACGTGTCGCTCTGGCTCGACACCCGCCTCGGCCAGAACATCGGCAACGCCCTCAACACGGGCGTGGTCGACATGCTCGCTGGCAAGGGTGACCCGGCCGGCATCATCAAGGCGGCGAACGACGCCGCAGCGAAGGGCTGAGCTGAAGCACCATGACTGATTCCACTCGCGAGACCGCACCCGTCGTGGTGACCTCGCCTGTGAATCTCTCGAAGGACGGGGGCAGCGCCTCGGCGCTGCCCCCGTCCGGGCTTGCACGGCGCCGCCGCCGCAGGGGCGGCGCCGGCCTGGCGGGCCGTCTGGAGATCGCAGCGCTTTCGGCACCGGCCGTCATCGTCTTCGTGACGTTCGTGATCCTTCCGGTGTTCATGGCCGCCTACTACGGCTTCTACCGCTGGAAGGGCTACGGCAAGCCGACGGACTTCATCGGCTTCCACAACTACGTCGTCATCTTCCAGGACCCGCTGTTCCACGGCGCCCTCATGCACAACGTCGAGATCGTCGTGCTGTCCCTGGTGTTCCAGGGGCCTATCGCCGTCGTCTTCGCGCTGCTGCTCAACCGGAAGATGCGCGGGCAGTCGATCATCCGCGTGCTGATCTTCGTCCCCTACGTCATCTCCGAGGCCGTCGCCGGCATCGGGTGGAGCCTGCTGCTGGCGGGCAACGGGGCGTTCGACGCCCTCATGCGCGACCTGCACCTCAACGCGCTGGCCCGGGACTGGCTCGCCAATCCGCACCTGGCCCTGTGGACCCTGATGATCATCCTCACCTGGAAGTACATCGGGTACGCGACGATCCTCTTCCTCGCCGGTCTGCAGGGCATCCCCGAGGAGCTCAACGAGGCCGCGGCCATCGACGGCGCGTCGTACTGGCAGGTGCAGCGCCGCATCACGCTGCCGCTGCTCGGTCCGACGATCCGGATCTGGGCATTCCTGTCGATCATCGGCGCGCTGCAGCTGTTCGACCTCGTCTACATCATCTGGGGCCAGTACGTGGCCTCGACCGCTGGGGTCTCGACGATGGCGACGTACATGAACCAGAACGGCCGAATGTCCGGCAACTTCGGTTACGGCAGCGCCGTCGCCGTCGTCATGTTCATCATCTCGCTCATCATCGCGCTCGCCTACCAGCGCTTCGTCCTGCGCCGTGACACCGAGGGCGCGCTCACCGGGGGAGGGAGGACCCGATGACCGTCGGCACGCTCGACGCCACCGAGATCCACGCCCGTCGCAAGGCTGCCAAGTCCAAGGAGCTTGCGTGGGGCAACCCGGTGATCTACTTCATCGCGCTGCTGTTCGTCGGCGTGATGATCTCCCCGGTGCTGTACATCGTCATCGGCGGGTTCCGTACCAACTCGCAGATCACCGTGGACCCGGCCGGCTGGCCGCACCCGTGGGTGGTCCAGAACTACATCGACGTGCTGACGAACGGCATCTTCTGGCGCTCGTTCGCGAACTCGACGATCGCGGCGCTGGCCACCACGGCCGGCGTGGTTGCGCTCGGCCTCATGGTGAGCTTCGTCCTGGCGCGCTACTCGTTCCGCGGGCGCGGTGCGCTCTACTCGCTGTTCGCGGCGGGCCTGATGTTCCCGATGACCGTGGCGATCACGCCGCTGTTCATCCTCATCCGGATGTTCCACCTGATGAACAACCTGCTCGGCGTCATCCTGCCGGGCATCGCGTTCGCGCTCCCGGTGACGGTCATCATCCTGGTGCCGTTCCTGCGGGCCATCCCGTACGAGATCCAGGAGGCCGCCGAGATCGACGGGTGCGGCCGCATGGGCTTCTTCTTCCGGATGGTGCTGCCGTTGTCAGTCCCCGGTGTCGTCACCGTGGGGATCCTGGCCTTCATCGGCAGCTGGAACGGCTACCTGCTCCCGCTGTACATCCTCAACAACCAGGCGTCGCAGACGCTGCCCCTGACGGTGCAGACGTTTGCGTCCGGACCGTACTCGGCCGACACGGCGAAGATCCTCGCGTTCACGTCGCTGGCCATGCTGCCCGCCCTGGCGTTCTTCAGCCTCTTCGAGCGCCGCATCGTCGGTGGCCTGACCGGAGCGGTCAAGGGCTGACGCACCCGGCTCGTGCCGGAGCCGCCGCGGGTGGCTCCGGCACGAGCCCGTCGCTTCACGAACCACGGGCCGTGCGGTCCGAACCATGAGGGAGTCCTGCTGTGTCCTTCGAGGGGGCCGGTCCTGACCGCGCCATGACGATCACGAACCCGGTGCTGACGGGCTTCCACCCGGACCCGAGCATGATCCGCGTGGGCGACACCTACTACATCGCCACCTCGACGTTCGAGTGGATGCCCGGCGTGCGCATCCACGCCTCGCGCGACCTGGTGCACTGGAACCTCGTCGCGAACGTGCTGGACTCCCCGCGACTGGTCGACATGGTGGGCAACCCCGCCTCCGGTGGCATCTGGGCCCCGGACCTCTCGTACGCCGACGGCAAGTTCTGGCTCGTCTACACCGACGTCAAGGTGGCCGAGGGCGCCTTCAAGGACATGGCCAACTACGTGACGACGGCGCCCGAGATCACCGGCCCGTGGTCCGACCCGGTGCGGCTCACGGGCATCGGCTTCGACGCGAGCCTGTTCCACGACGAGGACGGCCGTAAGTACCTGGTGCAGCAGACGTGGGACCACCGCGAGTACCACCACCAGTTCGACGGCATCACCCTCACCGAGCTGGACCCCTTCACGCTGACACCGGACCGCAAGACGCAGCGGACCATCTACCGCGGCACCGCCCGGGGCCTTGTCGAGGGGCCGCACCTGTACCGCATCGACGGCTGGTACTACCTCTTCGTGGCCGAGGGGGGCACGGTCTGGGAGCACCAGGAGTCCGTGGCCCGGTCCCGGACGCTCGACGCCCTCTCGTTCGAGACGATGCCGGGCAACCCCCTGCTCAGCAACGCCGACACCCCGCACTTCCCGCTGCAGAAGCAGGGCCACGGCGCGCTCGTCTCCACGCCGGGGGGCCAGTGGTACTACGCGTCGCTCGTCGCGCGGCCCTGGCGCCACGAGCACGAGGACGCGGACGCGCCGCGCGGCTGGTGCACGCTGGGCCGCGAGACGTCGATCCAGCAGGCAGAGTGGGACGCCGAGGGCTGGCCGCGCGTGGTCGGTGGGCCGGCCGGACTCGTCGAGGTTCCCGCCCCGGCCGACGCGATCGCGACCCCCGCCCCCGCGGACCACTCCGAGCGCGACGAGTTCGACGAGCCCCGGCTCGGCCCGGAGTGGAACACGCTGCGCGTTCCCTTCGGCGAGGCGATGGGGACGGTCGGCAGTGGCCGCCTCGAGCTGGCCGGGCAGGGGTCGTTGGCCAACCGGCACGAGCTCTCGCTCGTGGCGCGGCGGTGGCAGGCCTTCGACTTCGACGCCGAGACGGCCGTGCGGTTCGACCCGCAGACCTACCAGGCGATGGCGGGCCTGACGAACTACTACAACGACACGCACTGGTCGTGGGTGTTCGTCACGTGGGACGAGCGGCGCGGCCGCGTGATCGAGGTGGCCGAGAACGACCGGGGGCGCTACCGCTCGTACCTGCGCGACGACGCGATCGAGGTGCCGGACGGCGTCGAGTGGGTGCACCTGCGCACCGCGGTCCGCACCAGCAGCTACACGTACGAGTACTCGTTCGACGGCCGCACGTGGCACGGCACGGGCGTCGAGCTCGACGCGAAGGTCCTCTCGGACGACTACGTCATCCAGTCGTACGGCGGGTTCTTCACGGGGGCCTTCGTCGGGCTGGCCGCGGTGGACCTCTCCGGCTACCGCGAGGTCGCGACGTTCGACCACTTCGAGTACCGCGAGCTGTGACCGACGCGTCGCAGGTCACCGCGGCGCAGGGCTCCGGCCTCGTCGCCGCCCTGACGTTCGACGACGGACCCAACCCGGGCGAGACCGACGAGCTCCTGGACGTCCTGGCCGAGGCGGGGATCACGGCGGTGTTCTGCGTCATCGGCGCCAACATCCAGGCGCCCGGCGGTGCGGACGTGCTGCGGCGCACCGTCGCGGCCGGCCACGTGCTGGCCAACCACACGACGAGCTACGCCGACATGGGGGACTGGCCGGCGGAACGCGTGCGCGCCGACCTCGTGACGAACCTCGCGATCATCGGGGACGCCGTGGGCGACGTCCCCGTGCCCTACTTCCGGGCACCCAACGGCTCGTGGGGGGCCACGGCCGGTGTCGCCGCCGAGCTCGGCATGCGGCCGCTGGGGCTCGGCAACGTCATCTTCGACTGGGAGACGCAGGACGAGCCGACGCTCGTCGCGAACCTCCGCGCGGCGATCACCCCGGGGGCCGTGGTGCTGGCGCACGACGGCGGGGGCGACCGCTGGAGCACGGTGCGGGCGGTGCGCCGCGTGGTGGCGGAGAAGCTCGCGGAAGGCTGGACCTTCACGCTCCCGGAGCGTTAGCCCCGGCGCGGTCGGCAGGGGTGGCCTCGCCGTGGCGCCGGGCCCGCAGCTCGTCGGCCGCCGCGCGGCGGGCCGCCTTCTGCGCGGCGCGGAAGTTCTCGGCCACCTGCTGCGCCTGCGCGTGGATGAGCAGGCGCAGGTCCTCGTGCAGGCGGGCCGTCCGCCCGAGGGACACCGCCGGGTCGTCGAGCGCGGCCAGCCACAGCCGGCGCGTGGCACGGACGTCTTCGTCCGTGACCTCGACCCGCAGCTCGTACGCGCCCATCCCCGTCTCCCGTCCGCCGCACCGATGACTGCAAGGGACGCGACGCGCGGTCCTGGATACCGGCGGTGCGGGGTTTCACCCGGTCGGGGAGAGGCGAACCCGGGGGGTAGGTCCGCCGCCCCCCGACCGGAGCTCACGCCGTGCGCGTCACCCGCCCGTGGGACGGGCACGTACCGGAATGGTCGCCTTCGAACGTAGGACAGATGCCCGCGCGGCGCGCGGCGAGCGGACGCGGCGTGGCCGCCGCGGGTGCCACGATGGGCGGCGTGCTGCCCCTGGTGCCCCGTCCGACCAGCGTGCGGGCGACCGACGCGGCGCCGTTCGTCGTCGGCCCCGGGACCGTGGTGCGCGCTCCCGCCGCGGCACGCGACGCCGCCGCGGTCGTCGCCGCCGCGCTCGGCGAGGCCGCCGGCCGGCCGGTCCCGGTGGTCCCGGACGGCGGGGCGCCCGGGACGGAGCGGGAGTGCGACCCGGGGTGCGGCGACGGCGCGACCGTGGGCGACGCCCCGGTCGCCGAGCCCGGCACCCGCGAGGGCGGCGTGGTGCTGGCGCTCGAGGAGGCCCGGCCGGGCGAGGGCCCGGACGAGGGGCGCGAGGCGTACACGCTCGTCGCCGGCGCCGGCGGCGTGCGCCTGGTGGCGAGCACGGTCGACGGGCTCCACCGGGCGGCGGCGACGCTGCGCCAGCTGGTCGAGAACGACCCGGACGGCGCCACCGTCCCCGCTGTACAGATCGAGGATGCCCCGAGGTACGGCTGGCGCGGGCTCTCCGTCGACGTCGCGCGGCACTTCCTGCCCGTCGCCGACCTCGAGGTGCTCGTCGACCTGGTGGCGGACTACAAGCTCAACGTGCTGCACGTGCACCTCACCGACGACCAGGGGTGGCGCCTGGACCTGCCGTCGCGGCCCGAGCTCGCCGCCCGCTCGTCGGCCGGTGGGGTGGACGGCGACCCGGGCGGGGCGTACGCGGCCGCCGACTGGGCCCGGCTGGTCGCGCACGCGAGGGGCCGCGGCGTCACGGTGGTGCCCGAGATCGACGTGCCGGGGCACGTCAACGCGGCGCTGCACGCGGTCCCCGCGCTCAACCCCGGCGCCGTGGCGCCGGCGCCCTACGAGGGCGTCGAGGTCGGCTTCTCCAGCCTGCGCTCAGAGCTGCCCGGGACCGCCCCGTTCCTCGCGGACGTGTTCCGCGACGTTGCGGCCATGACGTCCGGGACGTACCTGCACCTGGGCGGCGACGAGGCGTACCACACCCCGCCCGACGAGTACGTGCGGCTCGTCGGCGCCGCGATCGACGCGGTGCGGGCGACCGGGCGCACGGTGGTCGGCTGGCAGGAGATCGCGGCGGCGCCCCTGCCGCCGGGAACCGTGGTGCAGCTGTGGGACGTGCGCGCGAACCCGGCCCCGGTGGTCGCCGCGGCGCGCGCCGGCGCGCGTGTGCTGCTGTCACCCGCGGACCGCGTCTACCTCGACATGGCGTACGAGCCCGGGCACCCGTTGGGCCAGGACTGGGCGGGCTGCATCGAGCTGCGCGACGCGTACGAGTGGGATCCCGACCGCGTCGTGCCCGGCCTCGACCCCGCCGCGGTCGTCGGCGTCGAGGCGGCCATCTGGACCGAGACCCTGCGCACGCGCGACGAGGTCACGTCCATGCTGCTGCCGCGGCTCGCGGCGGTGGCCGAGGTCGCGTGGTCGGCGTCGCGGGACTGGGACTCGTTCCGCGAGCGCGTCGCGCCGCACGCCGCGGCGTGGGACCGTGCCGGCCTGGCCTGGCACCCGTCGCCGCAGGTCAGCTGGCGGCGCTGAGCCCTAGATCCAGGACTGCAGCCACATCCGGATGTGCCACTGCTGGTAGGGGATGGTCTGCGCCGTCCACACGGGGTAGAAGAACATCCCGACCGCGACGACGAGCCCGACGAAGACCCCGACGCCCCACACGGCCGCGCGGCGCCCGCGCTGGTCGCCCTCCTCCGCCGGGCCGAGGATCAGCCCGAGCGCGTAGACGAGCGTGAGCACCACCCACGGCACGAACGCCACCGTGTAGAACGTGAAGATCGTCCGGTGCATGTAGGCGAACCACGGCAGCCAGCCGCCGGCGACGCCCGAGAGCGCCGCCCCCGCGCGCCAGTCCCGGTGCCGGACCAGCCACCAGAGGGCGACGAGGAGCGCGACCGCGCCGGCCCACCAGATGAGGGGGTTGCCGAGCGACGTGATGGGCTGCGAGCACGAGGTGGCGCCGCACGCGTCGAGCGCGGACTGGCCGGACAGGCCGGAGACCGTCGTCGGGTACCAGAACGACGTCGGGCGCCACTGGATGATCCAGCCCAGCGGCTCCGCGGCGTACGGGTGCGGCGCGTTCAGGGTGATGTTGAAGTGCCACATGTCCAGGTGGTACTTCCAGAGGCTGCGCAGCGCCGGCGGCAGCCACTGGACGCCCAGGGTGGGGTTCTGCGCCGCCCACTGCCGGCCCCACGCGTCCGGGTGGAGGAACCACGACGTCCACGTGGCGAGGTAGACGAGGGCCGTGCCCGGCACCATGAGGACGAACGCCGGGACGCCGTCGCGCAGGATGCCCGTGCGCAGCCAGTGCCGGACGCCGACCGCCCGCCGGGCCGTGACGTCCCACCACACCGACATCACGCCGAAGACGGCGAGGAAGTAGATGCCCGACCACTTGGTGCCGCACGCGAGGCCGAGCAGCACGGTCGCGGCCACGCGCCACCACCGGATCCCCAGCGCGGGCCCGGTGTCGAGGGACCCGCCGGCGTCGAGGATCGCCGCGGCGCGCTCGGCCAGGCGGCGTCTGGACTGGAAGCGGTCGAGCAGCAGTGCCCCGAACGCAGCCAGCACGAAGAACATGAGGAACGGGTCGAGCAGGCTGATGCGCGACTGGACCAGCGCCTCGCCGTCCACCGCCAGGAAGAGGCCGGCGATGGTGCCGAGCGCGGTCGACGCGAACAGCCGCCGGCCGATCCGGGCGATGAGGAGGATCGCCAGCGTGCCGAACACCGCGGCGGACAGCCGCCACGCGAACGAGCTCGTGACGCCGCCGCCCAGCTGGATCCCCAGGCCGATGAGCCACTTGCCGATCGCCGGGTGCACCACGTACTCGGGCGCCGTCTGGAGCATCGACGTGTCGCCCGCCTCGAAGCGGGGGTTGGGGTCGGGACCCCAGTTCGCCTCGTAGCCGCGGACGACCATGGAGTAGCCGTCCTTGACGTAGTAGGTCTCGTCGAAGACCAGCGCGTGGGGTGTCCCGAGGTGCCAGAAGCGCAGGATGCCGCCGAAGAGCGTGACGAGCAGGGGGAACAGCCAGCCGAGGACGCGCGCGCGGCGCGTGGCGTCGAGCACGAGGTAGGCCTCGCCCAGGAGGCGCCGCTGCAGTCGGGCGAGCGTGGGTTCCGCGGGCGCGGCGTCGTCGGGCTCGAGGGCGGGGACAGGGCCGGCGGTGGGGATCGGCGTCGGTGCCGGACCGGGCGCGACGCTCGGCCGGGGCACGTCGGTGGGCGCCGGCTCGGGCGTGGCGCCGGGCGAGGGGTCGGCCGGGGGCTGTCCGGGGGTCGGGGCGGACTCGTCCGGCTGAGCGGGATCGGCCCGATGGCGACCGGTGGGCGGCACGCGGCCATGCTAGGGGGCGTCGTTGTGCCGCAGGGGCAGTGGGAGGCTTGTGCCGTGACCTCGTCGGAGGCCGGCCGGCTCGTGCTGGCAGCCACGCCCATCGGAGACGTCGACGACGCGTCGCTGCGGCTGCGCCGACTGCTCGCCGAGGCGGACGTCGTCGCCGCCGAGGACACCCGCCGCACGCGGGACCTCGCCCGGCGGCTCGGCGTCACCATCGGCGGGCGCATGCTCAGCCACCACGAGCACAACGAGGCCGGGCGGGTCGATGAGCTGCTCGAGGTCGTCGCCGGCGGCGGCACGGTGCTCGTCGTCACCGATGCGGGCATGCCGTCGGTGTCCGACCCGGGCTTCCGGCTGGTCGGCGCCGCGGTGGCGGCGGGCCTGCCGGTCACGGTCGCCCCCGGGCCGAGCGCGGTGCTCGCGGCGCTCGCGGTGTCCGGCCTGCCGACGGACCGGTTCGCGTTCGAGGGCTTCCCGCCCCGGCGTCCCGGTGAGCGGGCGCGGGCGCTCGCCGCGCTGGCCGACGAGCGCCGCACGCTCGTGTTCTTCGAGGCGCCTCACCGAGTGGCGGCGTTCCTGGCCGCGCTGGCCGAGGCGTTCGGCGCCGACCGGCGCGCGGCGGTGTGCCGTGAGCTCACCAAGACGTACGAGGAGGTGCGGCGCGACACGCTCGCCGGGCTCGCGGCGTGGGCGGCGTCCGGCGAGGTGCGCGGGGAGATCGTCGTGGTCGTCGGCGGCGCCCCGGAGCGCGCGGCCGGGGCGGACCTCGGCGATCTGGTGGTCCGCGTCCTGGCACGCGCCGACGCCGGGACGCGCCTCAAGGACGCGGTCGCGGAGGTGGCTGCGGAGACCGGCGCCGCCAAGCGCGAGCTCTACCAGGCGGCGCTGGCGGCGCGCGGCCGGTGACGGGTCGCCGCCCGGGCGGCCGCCGCGGGTCCGCGGCCCCGCTCGGGGCGCGCGGTGCCCGGTCCGGCTCGCCCGGCTCTCAGGCGGCCGACGAGGCCACGAGCTCCGCGCCGGCGGCCGCCATCTCGGCGCGCGCTGCCGCGCCCAGCTCGGGCGATACCGGGACCGTGAGGTCGGTGAGCACGCGCGCCCGCAGCCCCAGCGCGAGGGCGTCGAGCGTGGTGGCCCGGACGCAGTGCGACTCCGCGATGCCGACGACGTCGACGTCGGTGATGCCCCTGGCCCGCAGGATCTCGGCGAGCGTGCGGCCCTGCTCGTCGGACCCCTCGAAGCCGGAGTACGCGGCCTGGTAGGCGCCTTTCTTCACCGACGCGTCCGGGTGCAGCGCCGCGAGCGCCGGGTGGAGCTCGGCCTGCGCCGTGCCGGCGACGCCGTGCGGCGGCCAGGTGTCGACGAAGTCCGGGTGGTCGGAGAAGTGGTGGCCGGGCGAGACGTGCCAGTCCTGCGTGGTGACCACCAGGCCGTAGCGGTCACGATGGGCGGCCGCGTAGGCGGCGATCGCCTCGGCCGTGGCGTTGCCGCCCGCGACCGGCAGCGCGCCGCCCTCGCAGAAGGTGGGCTGGACGTCGACGACGAGCAGGGCCCGGTGGGTCGTCATACCCGAAGTGAACCACCGCGCCCCCGGCCCGGGGCCGACGAACGGACCGACGGCCCCGGTGGTCGGAACGTGCAGGGGATCGCGTTCGCCCCGGACGGGCGCGTCTTCGCCGGCGAGTTCGACCGGATCCCCCGCATCACGTTCAGGGAGGTGTGAATTCATCCGGTGAGATACATCGGAAAGTCCTCTCGCCGGTCGCCTCTCCCTGCCAGGATTCGGCCATGACGCTGCCTGCTGATCCGCCGCCGTCCGGCTCCGGCAACTGGGCCACTCCCGCGCAACCGGGCCCGATCTTCAACCCTTCTGAGCCGACGGTCACCGGCCAACCTCAGGGTTACCCACCCGCCGCGCCGGCCCCGGCCCCGGTCGCGTATCAGCAGGCGCCGTCGGTGAGTGCGGCGGCCCGTTCGATGTATCCGCAGCCTTACCCGGTGTATCAGCAGCCGTATCCTGCCTACCAACCGCCGGCGCCCAAGAGCGGGCTGTACCTCGCCGCGGCGATCATCAACTGGGTCGCGCTGGGCGCCATCGTGATTTCGACGATGGGCATCGGGATCGTGGCCGCGGCGTGGATGGTCCCTATGACGATCCTGACGCACAAGGCAGCCAAGGATGGCTACAAGCACACCGCGCTCGCCGTGTGCACACTGCTCTTCTGCGGCCTGGTCTCCGGCATCCTCATGCTCGTCGACGAGGGCAACCGTCAGACAAGGCCGGTTTGACCAGGGGCCGGCGCTGACGGTTGGGCAGCGCCCGGTGCCGCGCGACGACCACGCGGCGGGCGACACGTCGTTCCTCGTCACCTGGCCGCTGTCCTGCCTCCTCGGGGTGTTCGTCGTCGACGTGTCCACCTCGGCAGATCGGCACCGGCGTGCTCAAGCTCGTCACGCTCGGCGGCTGCGGCGTCTGGTACCTCGTCGACCGCATCCTCGTTCTCGTCGGCCAGACGAAAGGCGCGGGCGTGGTGGTCGAGCGGGCGGTGTGATCGGGGGCGCCTCCTAGGATTCGGGGCATGTCCCGCATCCTCTCGGCCGTCGCGTGGCCCTACGCGAACGGCCCTCGCCACATCGGTCACGTCGCCGGCTTCGGCGTCCCGTCGGACGTCTTCAGCCGGTACATGCGGATGGCGGGGCACCAGGTGCTCATGGTGTCCGGGACCGACGAGCACGGCACGCCGATCCTCGTCGAGGCGGAGAAGCAGGGGCTGACGCCGCAGCAGCTGGCGGACCGGTTCAACCGGATCATCGTCGAGGACCTGACGTCGCTCGGGCTCTCGTACGACCTGTTCACCCGCACCACCACGCGCAACCACTACGCGGTGGTGCAGGAGATGTTCCGCACCGTGCACCGCAACGGCTACATGATCGAGAGGACGACGCTCGGCGCCATCTCGCCCTCCACCGGGCGCACGCTGCCGGACCGCTACATCGAGGGCACGTGCCCCATCTGCGGCTACGACGGTGCCCGCGGCGACCAGTGCGACAACTGCGGCAACCAGCTGGACCCCGTCGACCTCATCAACCCGCGCAGCCGCATCAACGGCGAGACGCCGCAGTTCGTCGAGAGCACGCACTTCTTCCTCGACCTGCCGGCGTTCGTCACCGCGCTGGGGGACTGGCTGCGCACGCGCGTGGACTGGCGCCCGAACGTGCTGAAGTTCTCCCTGAACCTGCTCGACGACGTGCGGCCGCGGGCCATGACGCGCGACATCGACTGGGGCATCCCGGTGCCGCTGCCCGGGTGGGAGGACAACCCGAACAAGCGGCTCTACGTGTGGTTCGACGCCGTGATCGGCTACCTGTCCGCGTCGATCGAGTGGGCCCGCCGGACGGGCGACCCGGACGCCTGGCGCGCGTGGTGGAACGACGGCGAGGCCCTGAGCTACTACTTCATGGGCAAGGACAACATCACCTTCCACTCCCAGATCTGGCCCGCCGAGCTGCTCGGCTACGCCGGCAAGGGGGACAAGGGCGGCGCCCCGGGCGTGTTCGGCGACCTGGACCTGCCCACCGAGGTGGTCTCCAGCGAGTACCTCAACGTCGACGGCCAGCAGTTCAGCTCGTCGCGCGGCGTGGTCATCTACGTGCGCGACATGCTGTCCCGCTACCAGCCGGACGCGCTGCGCTACTACCTGTCGATCGCCGGCCCGGAGAGCCAGGACGTCGACTTCACGTGGGCCGAGTTCAAGCGCCGCACCAACGACGAGCTCGTCGCGGGCTGGGGCAACCTCGTCAACCGGGTGGCGACCCTGGTGCACAAGAACTTCGGTGCCATCCCCACGCCGGGCGCGCTGCAGCCGGCCGACGAGGCGCTGCTGGCGGCCACGCGCGGCGGCTTCGACACCGTGGGCGAGCACCTGTTCGAGCACCGCAACCGGGCCGCGCTCACCGAGGCGATGCGCCTGGTCCAGGAGGCGAACCGGTACGTCTCGGAGACCGAGCCGTGGAAGCTCAAGGGCGACCCGGACCGGCTGGCGACCGTGCTGCACACCACGACGCAGGCGGTGCTCGACCTCAACACGCTCCTGTCGCCGTTCCTGCCGTTCTCGGCCCAGACCGTGCACGAGACGTTCGGCGGCACGGGCACGATCGCGCCGATGCCGCGCATCGAGGAGGTCACGGACCTGGACGACCCGTCCCGGACGTACCCGGTGATCACGGGCGACTACCGCCGGGGCGAGACGGTGGCGCCGTGGGCCTCGCCCGCGGCGGTCACCGGCACGCCGGTGGGCCGGCCGACCCCGGTGTTCACCAAGCTCGACGACTCGGTCGTCGAGGACGAGATCGCCCGCGCCCAGCAGGCCTGAGCGTGCCCACCCCGCGGTCGACCCCCGCTCCGGACCGCGACCGCCCGGTGCGCCGCGCACGGCGGGCGGCCCGGTGAGCCGCCGCCACCGCGAGCGGGGCTGGCCGCCGCCGCCCGAGCCGCTGCCCGTGCCGACCGTGGACAACCACACCCACCTGGAGTCGGTGCTCGAGGTGGCCGAGCCGTTCCCGCCGCCCGCCGCCCCCCCGGGCGCCGACGAGGAGCGCGCCGAGGCCGCCGGTGCGGCGGGCGGACCGGTGGTCGGTGGACCGGGCGCGCTCGAGGCGCACCTCGCGGCCGCCGCGGGTGTCGGCGTCACCCGCATGGTCCAGGTGGGGTGCGACCTGGAGTCGGCCGTCTGGACGGACGCGGTGGTGCGACGGCGCGGCGAGCTGCTCGGCGCCATCGCCGTGCACCCCAACGAGGCGGTGCTGCACGCCGGGGTCCGCGAGGTGGCGCCCGACGGGCTCGACCCGGACCCGCAGCCGCGGCACGACGTGCCGCTCGACGAGGCGATCGCCCGTGTGGCGGCGCTGGCGCGGGGCAACGACCGCATCCGGGCGCTCGGCGAGACCGGTCTGGACTTCTTCCGGGCGGGGCCGCGGGGGCGTGCCGTGCAGCGCGAGGCGTTCCGGGCGCACGTGGCGCTGGCCAAGGAGCTCGGGCTGGCGCTGCAGATCCACGACCGCGACGCGCACGACGAGGTCGTCGAGATCCTGCTGGCCGACGGCGCCCCCGAGCGCACGGTGTTCCACTGCTTCTCCGGCGACGCCGGGCTCGCGCGCACCGCCGTGGCGCACGGCTGGTTCTGCTCGTTCGCCGGACCCGTGTCGTTCCCGGCGAACGAGGGCCTGCGGGCCGCGCTGCGCGAGGTGCCCCCCGCGCTGCTCCTGGCGGAGACCGACGCGCCCTACCTCACGGTGCACCCCCACCGGGGGCGCCCCAACGCCCCCTACCTGCTGCCGGGCACCGTGCGGACCATCGCGCAGGCGCAGGGACGGGACCTGGCGGACGTGTGCGAACGCCTGGCGGCGACGGCCCAGGCGGTCTACGGACCCTGGTGACGGGTTTCACGGAGGGTCACGGATCCATTACGGTCATGCCTAGTGCCCGGCGCCGGCACGGGGTCGAGGGGGCTCCCGTCCGTGCCGATGCACCGGCAAGGTCGTCGTCGTGGGGTGGTACGCCCACCCCCGCCGCGACGAGTCGCCCGACGGAAGGACCAGCGTGACGCAGGCCGCACCCCCTCGCGCGCAGCGGCGCGCGGTCGGTCGGCTCGCGCGGATCGCGGCCCAGGCGCTCGTGCTGGCGCTGGTCGCCGCCTCGACCACCGCGTTCGCGGTGCTCCACAAGCGCGTCGAGGTCAACGTCGACGGCACCACGCGCCAGGTCGACGCGTTCGGCCGCACGGTCGCGGACGTGCTGGCCGCCGCGCACGTCAGCGTCGGCCCGAACGACGTGGTGGCACCCACGCCCTCGTCGTCCATCGCGGCGGGCGGGCTCGTCGTCGTGCGCCACGGCCGGGAGCTGACGGTCGACGTGGACGGCCAGCGGCAGCAGATCTGGACCACCGCGCTGACGGTGGGCGAGGCCGTGGACGGGCTCGGGTTGCGCGGCGACGTGCGCCTGTCCGCCTCCCGCTCGGAGCGCCTCGACGCCCGCGTGCTGCGCGTGTCGACCGAGAAGACGATCCACCTGGCCGTCGACGGTCAGGTGATCGACGGCGTGACGAGCGCGGCGACCGTCCGGGGCGCGCTCAAGGACATCGGGCTGGTGCTCGACCCGGGTGACCAGGTGTCGGTGCCGCTGGACGCCGCGGCGGTCGACGGCCTCGTCGTCATGGTGACGCGGGCCGCCACGGGCGGCCAGCGGGTCACGGAGGCCGTCCCGTTCGACACCCAGCAGGTGAACGACCCGACGCTCTTCGCGGGCACCACCAAGGTGCGCACCGCCGGCCGGGTGGGCGTGCGCACGACGACGTACGACGTGAAGGCGGTCGGCGGCGTCGTCGTCTCGCGCACGCAGCTGACCAGCGTGCTCACCACCCCGCCCGTGACGCAGGTGGTGCTCAAGGGCACCAGGCCGCTGCCCAGCCCGACCGCGGTCGCGGTGGCTCCCGGCAGCGCCCAGGCGCTCGGCGAGCAGATGGCGGCCGCGCGCGGCTGGGGCGCCGACCAGTTCGCCTGCCTGCTGCAGCTGTGGAACGAGGAGAGCGGCTGGCGCGTCAACGCGCAGAACGCCTACTCGGGCGCCTACGGCATCCCGCAGGCGCTGCCCGGCTCGAAGATGGCCTCCGTCGGCGCCGACTGGCAGACGAACCCGGCGACGCAGATCACGTGGGGCCTGAACTACATCGCGGGCCGCTACGGCACCCCCTGCGGGGCCTACAACCACAAGTCCTCGGCCGGCTGGTACTGACCCCCGCTCACAGGCTCGGTTTGGCAATCGGACAATCGTCCGGTTACGGTCTCCCGTCGCGCTTGCGTCACGGATCCCGGCTCGGGGCCGGGGCGCAGGCCGGCCGACGAGGTCGCAGCTCCATCCGCACCCTCGTCGTCGACGGCCGGATCGCAGGTCCGGGACCGACGCGGGACCCCCCTCCGGGCCCCACCGTCACGGACGGCGACCTCCGCCGCAGCCGTGCCAGCGTCGGGCGCCCCGCTCGGGGCGCACCCCGCCCTGCGTGCCCGGGACCTGCAGCGGCTGGAGCCTCATGCGTCTGCCCCACCTGTCCGGTTTCCCCCAGCACATCTCCCAGGACGGAGCTCCCGCACCAGATGCGGTGAGCCCGGGGAACCGGCGGTGGCGTCGGGTGCTTCCCATCGTGGCCGGCGCGGTCGCGCTGGTCGTCGCCGGCGGCGGCGCCGCGTACGCCGCGGCCCACAAGACCGTCACGCTCGACGTCGACGGCAGGCGGTCCACCGTCTCCACCTTCTCCGGCTCGGTCGCGGGCGTGCTCGCCGACCAGCACGTCGCGGTCTCCGGCCGCGACGCCGTGTCCCCGACCGGCCCGCTGACGGACGGTGCCCGGATCGTCGTGCGGCACGCGCACCTGCTCACGCTCGAGCGCGGCGGCACGCAGGAGCAGGTGTGGACCACCGCGCTCACGGCCGACGAGGCCCTTGCGGACCTCGCCACGCGCGACGGCGGTGCCCCCTCGCTCGTCGTCTCCCGGTCCGGCGACCGCGCGCAGCTGGACCTCGAGCTGGCCGTCGGCGGCCCGGTGGACGTCGTCGCCGACGGCACCACCCGGACGCTGCCCGACGGCGCGACCGACGTCACCTCGGCGCTCGCGGACCTGGGCATCACGTTGCAGCCGCTGGACACGGTGTCCGTGACGCGCACGGACGCCGGGCGCGTCCAGGTGGTCGTGCGGCGTGTCCTCGTCCAGGACGTCACCACGACGAGCGACGTGCCGTTCGGCACGCAGACCGTCCGCGACGCCAGCGCCTACGCCGGCACCTCCACGGTGCGCCAGGCGGGCACGGTGGGCGTGCGGACCGTCGTCGACCGCGTGACCACGGTCGACGACGTCGAGACCGGGCGCGTCACGCTCTCCGACGCGGTCACCGCGGCGCCGGTGGACCGGGTGGTCGTCGTGGGCACCAAGGCGCGACCGGCGCCCGCGCCGGCGGCGGTGCCCGCCTCGTCCGCGAGCGCGGCGTCGCTCAACTGGGCCGCGCTGGCCCGGTGCGAGTCCGGCGGCCGCGTGAACGCGGTCTCGGCGAACGGCCTGTACTACGGGCTGTACCAGTTCTCGCTGGGCACGTGGCGCGCGATGGGGGGCACCGGGCTGCCGTCGCAGGCGTCGGCCGCCGAGCAGACCGCGCGGGCCCAGGCGCTCTTCACGCGCTCGGGTGCCGGCCAGTGGCCGGTGTGCGGCAAGAACCTGTTCTCCTGACCGGACGGCGTGGGGCGTCGACGGGCTCGGCCCGCCGACGCCCCACGCGCGTCCTCGCCGCCTCCGGGCTCAGGAGCGCGGCCGGGGGTGGTCCCGGTACCACTGGCGCCAGATGACGCGGTGCAGTGGGATCCACCGGGGGATGGAGCGCACCCCGGGCAGGAACGGCACCAGCACCAGCAGCAGCGTCAGCAGCATCATGAGGCCCCACACCAGGGCGTCCGCGTTGCTCGACGTGGAGAACGGCGGGATCTGGTACCAGAACGTGTAGAGCCACATCCACGGCTGGCCCGGGTAGTTGCCGGTCTCGTTCATCATGCCCCACTGGTCGCCGCCCAGGTGGCGGGCGCGGGCCTGGTCCTCCAGGTACGAGCCGTCCGCGAGCAGCAGGAGCGGGCGGGTCAGGTTCGAGCCGTAGAACGTGCCTGACGGCGACGCCAGCATCCCCTCGAGGCCGCCGCTGGAGGCGAGCGTGAGGAACGCCTGGCTCATCGTCGGCACCGGGCCGTAGCTGCCGGTGGCCACGGCCGTCGGGTCGCCGTTCGGCGCCTTCGACAGCGCATCGGAGTAGGCCGAGGCCCAGGCCGTCTGCTGGTCGGGCGTGGCCGCCTTCCAGGTTGCGAGCGCGGCCGTGAGCGCGGCGTTGCCGGTGACGTGCGACAGCGGCGTCACCACGAAGTCCTGTGCGGAGTTGACCGGGATGCGCACGCCGCCCCACTTCGCCAGGGGGAGCGGGCCGAGCGTCTGGCCCTCGGCCGCCGTGTTGTAGGGCGGGCCGTAGCCGGCGCTCGTCGTGGTCCCGGCGAGCTCGCCGGCGGCGGTGGCCACCACGTCGTTCGGGGCGGCCGTGGCCCAGTCGCTCAGGGTGATCGCCTTCTCGTCGGGCGACGAGAAGGCGGCGGCCAGGCCGACCGTGAGCAGCGCCACCACGACGAGCGCGACGACGAGCTCCTTGACCAGGTCGTACGGCCGCGTGGGGAAGGCGTGCGAGTCCGGCGTCCGCGGGCGGCGCCGGGCGGTGGGCCGCGCGGTGGTGGCGGTGGTGGTCACCGGGCACCCCCCGTCGCCGTCGTCGCGTCGTCGGCCGGAACTTCGGCCTCGAGCGGCGGGACGATGCCGTGGCGGCGCACCAGGACGAGGTGCAGCGCCACGATCACCCCGATGGCCAGCGGCAGCAGCGTGACGTGCCAGAGCAGCATCTGCCCGGGGTTGAGCACGTTGAAGTACGCGCCGACGCCGACGGCGTTGAGGCCGTCCTTCGCCTGCGTGCTGATCCACTGCGCGTCGAAGTTCGACTGCGACAGGTAGCCGGTGAACGCGGTGCCGATCGAGCCGAGGAACGCCAGCACGCCGGTCATCCAGGTGAGCGCCCGGTTACCGCGCCACGCAGCCATCCAGAACTTGCCCCACAGGTGGATGACCATGAAGGCGAAGAAGAGCTCCACGCTCCACAGGTGCAGCGAGTTGACGAAGTGCCCCGTGCGAGACACGTGCCACCACGTGACGCCCCCCATCGCGAGCAGCACGCCGGTGGCGATGACCACGAGGAGCGCGGCGATGGTGAGCATGCCGAACACGTAGATCCACGACGCCATGTACGCCGGCTGCCGGTCCGGCAGCAGCTGCCCCGGGGGGACCGTGCGCGACAGGCGCGTGCGGGTCCGCACCGTCCAGCTGCTGGCCGGCGTGGGGACCTCGTCGGCCTCCGCCGCGGTCACGCGTCGCCGTCCCGGCGGTCGTGGCGACGGTGCCGCGGGAACGGCACGAGGATCGCCAGCGCGAACACCACGAGCATCGCCCCGATGATGATCGCGTTGGTCAGGGAGATCTGGATCACGCCGGCGCTGATGTAGCGACCGGCGGGATCAGCGAGCACGACGCTGCTACCCATGTGTCACCTCGACTGCCTCGGGGGCCACCGCGGGGGAGCGGTGGCGTCGACGACCCGCGGGGCCATCATCGGTCGTGTCGGCGTCGCCCGCATCCGGACCCGCCGTGACGAACCTGTGAATCCGGGCCGGTCGGGCGGGCGCGCCCACCAGCCCCTGGCCCGCTAGCCTGCACACCCGTGACGGTGCAGCTGCTCGGGCCGGCCGAGATCCGCGAGCTGGCGGCGCGCGCCGGCGTGCGGCCGACGAAGACGCTGGGGCAGAACTTCGTGCTCGACGCCGGCACGGTGCGCAAGATCGTGCGGCAGGCCGACGTGGTGCCCGGCGAGACCGTGGTCGAGGTGGGGCCCGGCCTGGGGTCGCTGACACTGGGCCTGCTCGAGGCCGGCGCGGACGTCGTCGCGGTCGAGATCGACCCGGTGCTCGCGCGCCTGCTGCCGGCGACGGTGGCGGCGCACGTGCCGGGGCTCGTCGTCCGGCCCGGGGCCGACGATGCGGGCGGCCCGGCCGAGGCGGTCGCCGAGCTGCTCGACCCCGCCGGCCGTCCGCGGCTGCGCGTCGTGCTCGCCGACGCGCTCGACCTGGCCACGCTGCCGGGCCGGCCGACCGCGCTCGTCGCGAACCTGCCGTACAACGTCTCCGTCCCCGTGCTGCTGACCTTCCTCGAGCGGTTCGACTCCCTCGCCCGCGCGCTCGTCATGGTGCAGGCCGAGGTGGCGGACCGCCTCGCCGCGCCGCCGGGCAGCCGCACGTACGGCGTGCCCTCGGTCAAGGCGGCCTGGTACGCCTCGGCGCGCCGCACGGCGACCGTGGGGCGCGCGGTCTTCTGGCCGGCGCCCAACGTCGACTCCGCGCTGGTGCGCCTCGACCGGCGCGAGACGCCCGCGACGACCGCGAGCCGCGCGGCGGTGTTCGCGGTGGTCGACGCCGCGTTCGGCCAGCGTCGCAAGACGCTGCGCCAGGCGCTGGCGGCCCTCGCCGGCTCGCCCGCCGCGGCGGAGGAGGCGCTGCGCGCGGCCGGGGTCGACCCCGGCGCCCGCGGCGAAGCCGTGGACGTCCACGGCTTCGCGCGCATCGCGGAGCACCTGCGGCCCGGCGACCTGGCACAGTGAGCACGTGACGCTCACCCCGGTCGACGCTCTCCCGTCGCGGCAGGTGCGCGTCCGCGCGCCGGGCAAGGTCAACCTGTCGCTGCGCGTCGGCGCCCGCCAGCACGACGGCTACCACCCGCTGGCGACGGTGTTCCAGGCGGTGTCGGTGTATGAGGAGGTCGTCGCCGCGCCGCACGACGGGCTGCTCGTCACGGTCTCGGGTCCCCAGGCGTCCGGCGTGCCCACCGACGGCTCCAACCTCGCGGCGCGCGCGGCGCGGCTGCTCGCGGAGCGCACGGGCCTGGAGCCCGACGTGCACCTGCACCTCGTCAAGGGCGTGCCGGTGGCCGGCGGCATGGCGGGCGGCTCGGCCGACGCGGCCGCGGCGCTCGTCGCGTGCGACGCGCTGTGGAGCACCGGGCTGAGCCGTGAGGACCTCGCCCGCCTGGCCGCGGTGCTCGGCTCGGACGTGCCCTTCCTGCTCGCCGGCCACACGGCGGTGGGCGCCGGCCGCGGCGACCTGCTGACGCCGGCGCTCACGCGCGGCGAGTTCCACTGGGCGTTCGCCGTGCGCGACCAGGGCCTGTCCACGGCCGCCGTCTACGCCGCGTACGACGAGCGCCACCGCGCCGCGCCGCCGCCCGCGCCCTCGGACGCCGACGACGTCCCGCTCATGCAGGCGCTGCTCGCGGGCGATGCGGCCGCGCTCGGCCAGGCGCTGCACAACGACCTGCAGGACGCCGCGCTCGACCTGGCGCCGGACCTCGCCGAGCCGCTGCAGGTGGCGCGCGACGCGGCGGCGCTCGGCGTCGTCGTCTCCGGCTCCGGCCCCACCGTCGCGGCGCTCGCGCGCAACCGCCAGCACGCGCTCGTCATCGCAGCCGCTTTCACCGCGGCGGGCGTGGCCGACCGTGTCCTCACGGCCGTCGGGCCCGTGCCGGGCGCGCGCGTGGTGGGTGGCGAGTAGCCGCGGCCACGGCGGGTGGGGTCCCGAGGTCCTGGACACGACCGGCGGTTCGCCGGTAAGCCTCGTCACGCACGGCGACGGACCGTGGCAGGGGAGGGGCGACCGTGAGCGACGACGTCGTGTCGCACGAGCTGGCGGCGGAGGTCGCGGACCCCGACCGGCCCGGGTGGCGGCGTCCCGCACCGGACCAGGACGGCCGGCGGGCCGACCTCCTCCTGGCGCTCGGGCTCTTCGTCGGGTCGCTGCTGGCGATGGTGCTGTACCGCGTGGCGGGCTACTACAAGCACCCGGCCGCGGGCTGGGTGTCGGCGCTCGTGCTCGCCGGCGTGACGATGCCGCTCGTGCTGCGGCGGCGCTGGCCCACGGCCGTCGCCATCGCCGTGGCGGTGGCCGTCCTCGTCGAGGGCCTGCTCAGCGTGCCGGAGGTGCTCTTCTCGAACATCACGCTGTTCCTGGCGCTCTACACCGTCGGCGCCTGGGACCCGCACCGGCGCCGCGCCTTCTGGACGCGCCTGGTCATCGTCGTCGGGATGTTCGTCTACCTGTTCGTCGCGCTCGTCCGCGCGGCGACCGACCCGAAGTCGACACCCGGGCTCGGCCGGGCGGGCGCGTTCTCGCCGTTCGTCGCCTTCATGCTCATCCAGATCCTGTCCAACGTGCTGTACTTCGCCGGCGCGTGGTGGTTCGGCGACCACACCTGGGCCTCGGCGCGGGAACGGGCCCGCACGCTGTGGCGGGGCCGGCTGCTGCAGGCGGAGCGTGTCCGGGCCGAGAGCCAGGCCGTCGCGCTCGAACGCCTGCGCCTCGCGCAGGAGCTGCACGACTCGGTGGCCCACCACGTCTCGCTCATGGGCGTGCAGGCGGCGGCCGCCCGCACGCTGCTGGCCCGCGACCCGGCCGGGGCGGCGGCGCCGCTCGAGCACCTCGAGGACGCGGCGCGGCAGGCGGTCGACGAGCTGGCGGGCGTGCTCGGCGTGCTGCGCGCCGGCGTGCCCGGCGAGGCGGCGCCCGGGGAGGGCATCGCGTCGGCCGGCATCGAGCGCCTGGACGAGCTCGTCGCGCAGGCGCGGGACGCCGGCATGGCCGTGTCGTTCGGCGTGGTGGGGGAGCCCGCGCCGATCGCGCCGATGACGTCCCTCACGGTGTACCGCGTGGCGCAGGAGGCGCTGACCAACACCCGCAAGCACGGCGGCAGCAGCGTGCGTGCCGACGTGCGGCTGCGCTGGCTGGCCGGCGTGGTCGAGGTCGAGGTCTCGGACGACGGCGCCGGCGGTCGCCGCACGGCCCTGCCCTCGTCGGGTCTCGGCCTGGTGGGGATGCGGGAGCGCGTCGCGGCCGTGGCCGGCACGCTGACGGCGGGCCCACGGGAGCGCGGCGGGTTCCTGGTCCGCGCACGCCTGCCCCTCGACGGTGCCAGGAGCGCCTCGTGAGCGTGCGCGTGCTGCTCGTCGACGACCAGGCGCTGCTGCGCGCCGGCTTCGCGACCATCCTGTCGGCGTGCGCGGACATCGAGGTGGTCGGTGAGGCCGGCACGGGGGTCGAGGCCGTGCGGCGCGCGGTCGAGCTCGACCCGGACGTGGTGCTCATGGACGTGCAGATGCCGGACATGGACGGCATGGAGGCGACGCGACGCATCGCCGCCGAGCCCGGCCTGCACGCGTCGGTCGTCGTGCTGACCACCTTCAACCGCGAGGACTACCTGCTCGGGGCGCTGCGTGCCGGCGCGGTGGGGTTCGTGCTCAAGAACTCGCGGCCCGAGCAGCTCGTGGAGGCCGTCCGGTCCGCCGCCGCGGGCGACGGCCTGCTCGCGCCGGAGGTGACCCGCGCCGTCATCGCGCACGCGGTGACGCCACGCCCCGCGGAGCGGGGCGCACCGCCGCCGGAGCTCACCGAGCGCGAGGCCGAGGTGCTGGCCCTCCTGGCGCGTGGCCTGTCGAACGACGAGATCGCGGCGCAGCTGTTCCTCGGCCGGGCCACCGTCAAGACGCACGTCTCGAACGTCCTGGCGAAGCTCGGACTGCGGGACCGCGTGCAGGCCGTCGTCTACGCCCACGAGCACGGCTGGACGTAGCCGGGCCTTCCGTCCCTCCGCCTCGCGGCGGAGGTGCCGGCTCCGTCCCGCGCCCGATCCGCTCGCGCGGCGCCCGTCCGTAGAGTCGCCGCGGTGCCGGCAGGGGGCCGGCGAGAGGGTGGGGGCGATGCTCGAGCTGACGGGTGTCAGTCGGTCCTTCGGTGACCGGCGGGTCCTGGACGACGTGGGCTTCACCGTGCGGCGCGGTCGGCTGACCGGCTTCGTCGGCGGCAACGGGGCCGGCAAGACGACCACGATGCGCATCGTGCTCGGCGTGCTCTCGGCGGACGCCGGGTCGGTGCGCCTGGACGGGCGCGAGCTGGACGGCGCGACGCGCCGCACGTTCGGGTACATGCCGGAGGAACGAGGGCTGTACCCGCGCATGAAGGTCGCCGAGCAGCTGGCCTACCTGGCGCGGCTGCGCGGCTTCGACCGGGCCGGCGCCGACCGGCGGGCGCGCGAGCTGCTCGACCGCCTCGGGGTCACTGAGCGCGCCGACGACCGGCTGGACAGCCTCTCGCTGGGCAACCAGCAGCGGGTCCAGGTCGCGGCGTCGGTGGTGCACGACCCGGACGTGCTCATCCTCGACGAGCCCTTCTCCGGGCTGGACCCGCTGGCGGTCGACG